>JAKPGH010000135.1 GCA_029550985.1 Bacillota bacterium | reverse complement strand
CCGCCGACGCTGCGAAGAACACCACCGCTCTGATTGAACAAACCCTGTCCGCGGTAAAGAACGGCACCGAAGTGGCCCATTCCACGGCACAGTCCCTGGAGCAGAGCGCCCGCGAAACCCAGGCTGCCATCGAGCTGATCGAGCTGATTTCTCAGGCTTCCTGGGAACAGGCCAACGCCATTCAGCAAATCAACACCGGCGTGGACCAAATTTCCGCCGTGGTGCAGACCAACGCCGCCACCTCCGAAGAAAGCGCCGCCGCAAGCCAGCAGCTGTCGGCTCAGTCCAGCCTGCTCAAAGACCTCATCGCCAAGTTCCAGCTGCGGCAGACGGAAGCTGACGCCGCCATGTCTCTCCAATACGACAAGGTGGAAGACCACAAGGAACCGTCCGCGGCTCCGGACGCCTTTGCCCTCAGCGTTGGCTCCAACAAGTATTAATGTCTCCTCCTTGCGAAAGGATTTTCATCAAAAACGCTGTGGAAGATATCTTCCACAGCGTTTTTCTTTTGGGTTACACCATCAGTTCTTCCTCCGAATAGGGTTTGATGTCCAGCAACGGGGTGCCGTTTAGCATATCCACCCCGCGAAAGGTGAGCTTGCAGCCGTCCACCTCCAAAAAACGCACCACCGTTACACCAATGTTGTTGGGGCGGTTGGGGCTGCGGGTGGAAAACACCCCCACCTCCCCTTCCCGCCTGGGGGAATGGGTGGTGAGCCGATACCCTTTGGACTGATGAAAGTAAAAAATCAACAACGCGCAGGAGCCCGGTTGAATGTCGGCGATTCCCTCCCGGAACTCCTCCAGGATGTGTACCGTACCGGTGACGTTGGGGTTGCGGTACGGGGAATCGGGATGAAAAGGCGGAAAGGGAATTTCCTCCCGCGTCCGAAAAGGCGTTTCAATCCATCCAATAGGCTTCATGACAATTTCGTTCATCCCATCCCCCGTCCCCTTTTCAACACGCTTTGTCTTTTTGGTGGAAACGCCCCGTCACTTGCCCACGCAGAAGCGGGAAAACACCTGGTCCACCACGGCGTCGGTCACCCGCTTGCCGGTTAAGGTCAGCAGGTGGTCCAGCGCAGCGTCCAGGCAGACGGCGACGGCGTCCAGGGTCATACCCTGTTCCAGGGCCTCCAGCGCCTCCCGCAGGCATTGCTGCGCCTTTCGCAGGCAGTCCATCTGCCGCTCTCCCATGGCCATGGCGGCGGTGGTGTCGATGCGGTGGAGCTCCAGCGCCTCCAAAATCGCCTGCTCCAGCTCCTCCCGACCGGCGCCGGTGTAGGCGGAAATTTCCACCACCTTGCCCAGCGCCTGTTGAATCTTCTGCCGGTCCGCCCGGGAGGGCAGGTCGTTTTTATTTACCACGCCGATGCAGCGCTTGCCCCGCAGCAGTTCCAGCAGCCTAATATCCTGCTCGGAAAGCTCGTCGGAGCCGTCGAACACCGCCAGAATCAAATCGGCGGTTTCCAGCCGTTTTAAGGACCGCTCCACGCCGATTTTCTCCACCGTGTCCTCCGTTTCCCGAATGCCGGCGGTGTCCATGAGGTTTAAAAGGATACCTCCCACGGCGACGGTTTCCTCCACCACGTCTCGGGTGGTGCCGGGAATTTGGGTGACAATGCTCCGCTCCTCCCCTGCCAGCAAGTTCATGAGGGTGGATTTGCCCACGTT
>JAKPGH010000124.1 GCA_029550985.1 Bacillota bacterium | reverse complement strand
ATTCCCTTATCCAGGGCCGCCGAAAGGGTGGCCATGATAAATCCCATTTTAAAAAGCTGTTCAATCACCTGGCCGGAAGAGGGAACCGCCACCCGCCGGCATGCGATAAAGTACCCTCTCAGGCAGGCGCACACCGAAAGGAAGGGCAGCCCCGGAGCCAACAGCTTGAGGGAAAGGGTGGTGCGGGCATCTCTCAGAATGTCTATGGCAATGGACTGGGCAAAAGCGTAGAGAAGCACCGCCACCCCGCAGCTGAGAAGCAGGGACATCTCCACGCTGTCGGCAAGGATGCGGCGGGCATTGCCGGCTTTGCCCCGCGCCAACTCCTCCGCCGCCAGCTTGGACACCGCCGCGCTGATGCCGGATGTGGCAAACGTGATGCTCAGGGCGTAAACCGACATCACCAGAGAGTAAAGCCCCATTCCCTGCGCGCCCATGGCATTGGAAAGATACACCCGGAACAAAAAGCCAATGAATCTTACAAACAGGGCCGACGCACTGAGAATCAGGGTGGAAAGCATCACGTTTTCTTTCTTCATGGGCGGTATTCACTCCTTTTGCTTTGGAAGATATTGGCTGCTTTTTCTGTCCAATAGAGTATATTCAGCGCAAGGAGCGAAATATTTGCCGGATGGGACAGCAAACGCTCAAAAAAGCAAGAGCTTTTGACAACAGCCATCCGCGCTGTGCCAAAAGCTCGTCCAAAAATCAACTCGGCTTATTCCAAGCCCTGTTTGATTCGCTCAATCTTATCCCGCAGGTATGCCGCATGCTCAAACTCCAACAGCTTGGCGGCATTTTTCATTTCCATGGTCAGCTGTTTGATGAGGGCGGCCCTTTCCCTGGGGCTCATCTGCTTAAGGCGCTTGTCTTTCTTCTCCACTTCCTCCTTGGAGGAAATCTCCAGTACATCCGCCACTTTCTTTTGGATGGTTTTGGGGACAATGCCGTGCTCCTGATTGTACCGCTGCTGAATTTCCCGGCGGCGATAGGTTTCGGCGATGGCACGCTCCATGGAGGGAGTCACCGTATCGGCATACATAATCACCTTGCCGTTTGCGTTCCGCGCCGCCCGGCCAATGGTCTGAATCAGAGAGGTTTCCCCGCGCAGGAAACCCTCTTTGTCCGCGTCGAAGATGGCCACCAGGCTGACTTCGGGGATATCCAAACCTTCCCGCAGCAGGTTGATGCCCACCAGGACGTCAAACACACCCATCCGCAGGTCCCGGACAATTTCCATCCGCTCAATGGTGTCCACATCGTGGTGCATATACCGCACTTTGATGCCCAAATTGTGGAGGTAATCGGTCAAGTCTTCCGCCATCTTCTTGGTCAGGGTGGTGACAAGGGTTCTCTCCCCCGCTTCCACCCGGGCGTTAATCTCCATAATCAGGTCGTCAATCTGCCCTTCCACCGGGCGCACCTCGATTTCCGGGTCCACCAGGCCGGTGGGGCGAATAATCTGCTCCACAATCTGGGTGGCGTGTTCCCGTTCAAACTCTCCCGGCGTGGCGCTGACATAAATCACCTGGTTGAACTTGCTGTAGAATTCATCAAAGGTGAGGGGGCGGTTGTCAAAGGCGGAGGGCAGCCGGAACCCGTAATCCACCAGGTTCTTCTTCCGGGCATAGTCGCCGCCGTACATGCCCCTTGCCTGGGGCAAGGTCACGTGGCTTTCGTCTATGAAAAAGAGAAAATCGTCGGGGAAGTAATCGAAAAGGGTGAAGGGGGTACACCCCGGCTCCCTACCGGCCAGCACCCGGCTGTAGTTTTCGATGCCGGAACAAAAGCCGATTTCCTGCAGCATCTCCATGTCGTAGTTGACCCGCTCGGCAATGCGCTGGGCCTCAATCAGCTTCCCCTGGCTCTTGAAATATTGGACCCGTTCCTCCATTTCCTGTTTGATTCTTTCGATTCCTTTGAGCATCTGCTCTCTGGGCACGATGT
>JAKPGH010000122.1 GCA_029550985.1 Bacillota bacterium | reverse complement strand
TGCATGTACATAGCCCGCATCCGCTGGAGGTACAAAGCGTAATTGCGGTCGATTTCCGCCTGCTTTGCGGCGATTTCCTCTTTCTTCTGTTCAATGTCCTGCTCCAACAGCTGGATGCGCTCCTGCAGAAGGGCAATTTCGTCTTTGGTCAGTTTAATCTGCTGGTCGATGACGTTTCGTTTGGCTTTATTCTGCTCTTTTTCGGTCTTTGCCTTTTGAATCTCGTTTTGCAGCTGCTTGTTTTGCTCCTCAATCTGCTTCATGCGAGCGCTGATTTGAGCAATCTGGCTTTCGTAGCTCGCAATCACGCTGTCGTTCACGGAAACAGGCTGCCCGTCCACCACCGTGTCGGCAGAAGCCTTCTCCGCCGGCCCGGCAAAGACAAAAGCGGCGCAAAGGACCAGAGACAACATCCTTGTTTTCAGACGCTTAGGTGGCAAAATCAGTTCCCTCCCTGTGAGTGTATCGTGCTGTTCGAACCTTGATGATAATGGAACTTCACCGAATATCCACTCGACAGTTCCTTGGTTTCATTGGTAAATCAAACCCTGAGATGCTTCCGGACAAAGATGCCGCTGCCCACCGCGCCGATAAAGATTCCCATGGCGGCAAAGCCTCCGAATATGTAATGGGCAATGGACCAAAAATCGATGGCTCGTCCAAAAATGGGGCCGAGAAAAGCGCTGAACTTTTCCCCAACCCATGTGATTAAGTAGGTGTAGCCAAATCCCAGAATCAAAAAGGCGATAATCGCCGATGCCAGTCCGATGATGACGCCCTCCACCAAAAAGGGCATGCGGATAAAGAAATCGGTGGCTCCCACATACTTCATGATGTTGATTTCCCGCCGGCGGGCGTAGATGGTGAGCTTGATGTTGTTGGTGATAATCACCACGCTGACCACCAGCAGGATGGCCACAATCACCGCGCCGGAATAGGCAATGGCCCTGCGTATGGTCACCAGCATGGCGGCGACGTCGGTGTTGGCGTTGACCTTTTCGACCCCTTCCATCTGCCGCAGCTGTTCCACCGTCTCTTCAATCTTTGCAAGGTCGGCAATCTGCACAATAAACTTATTGGGCATGGGATTGTCGTCCTCCAGCCCCGCGAACATCACAGGGTCCTGGCGCATCAGCTCCTCCAGGGCCTCTTCCTTGGAGACAAAAACGCAGCGGGCAATGTTGCTCATGCTGTTGAGCTCCAGCTCCATCATCTCCAAATCCGATGGAGTCAGCCAATCTTCCAGAAAAACCGTAACCTCGTTTTGCTCCTCCACATAGCCAACCATGGCGGTGACATTGAGAGAGAGCATGGTGGCGCCTCCAATCAGCAGCATACAGGCCACCAGCACGCCGATGCAGGCAAAGCTCATCAGCTTGTTGCGGATGACGCTGCGGGCGCCTTCCCTGACGAGATATCCAAAATTATGTAACCTCATGCCTTCCTCCCTACCGGGGCGCTATCCCGCTTTGCATTCCTGTCCGTGCGCCGCACAGGAAAATCCGCCTCCAGGGCGTTGCCGCGGGAGTCCAAGAGTTGGGTGGCGGGGTGGTTCTTGTCTGAGAAGTCGATGGCCTTTTCTCTGCTGGACAGGGTTTGGGAATAGCCGTTCATCTGGTCCACCCCGGTAAACAGATACTCCGCCGAGCCGGCGCGGGTGTCGGCCAGCAGAACACCGTCGTCAATGGTAATCACCCGCTTGTTGAAGTAGCTGACCAGCTCGTGCTCGTGCGTGACCATCAAAATGGTGGTGCCGCACTGCAGGTTGATTTCGGAAAGAAGGTCCACAATTTCAAAGGAAAGCTCGGGGTCGATGTTCCCCGTGGGCTCGTCGGCAATGATGATGGCCGGGTTGTTGACCAAAGCCCGCGCCAAAGCCACCCGTTGCTGCTCCCCGCCGGAAAGCTCTTCCGGATAGCATTTTGCCTTGTGGGCAAGGCCCAGCAGTTTCAGGCAATAAGGCACCCGGGAACGGATTTCTTTCTTCACGACGTTGGTGACCCGTAGAGCAAAGGCCACATTGTCGTATACGGTCATATTGGGAATCAGGCGAAAGTCCTGAAAGACAATGCCCAGAGAACGGCGGTACTTGGGGATATGGCGGCGCTTCATCTTGTTGAGATTGTAGCCGTTGACCGTCACAACGCCGGAGGTGGGAATTTCCTCCCGCAGAATGGTTTTGATGATGGTGCTTTTTCCGGCGCCCGAAGGGCCGACGATGAACACAAACTCCCCTTTGTCCACCTTAAAGCTGACATTCTTTAGTGCCTGGGTACCGTTTTTATATCGTTTGGACACACCAGCAAATTCTATCACTTTATAATCGACCTCATTCGCGGCTGCCGGCAGCCTTTT
This sequence comes from Bacillota bacterium, assembly GCA_029550985.1. Lineage (GTDB taxonomy): Bacteria > Bacillota > Clostridia > Oscillospirales > Ruminococcaceae > WRAV01. The sequence continues at coordinate 6,636 of JAKPGH010000122.1, read as the reverse complement.
GGACTGCCGGTGCCATGTGCCAAGGGGTTAATATTTTACGGGATTGGAGGTCAGGTACTTTTTCACCATCAGCGCCACTTTGAAAATAATGGCATGGTCAAATTCCCGCAGATCCAATCCGGTTAGCTTGCGGATTTTTTCAAGCCGATACACCAGAGTGTTGCGGTGCACAAACAGCTTTCGAGAAGTTTCCGACACGTTGAGGTTGTTCTCAAAGAACTTCTGAATGGTAAACAGAGTCTCGTGGTCCAGACTCTCGATGCTGCCCTTCTTAAACACTTCCCGCAGGAAGGCTTCGCACAAGGTGGTGGGCAGCTGGTAAATCAGTCTGGCGATGCCCAGATTGTCGTAGCTGACAATGGGCTTGTCGGTGTCGAACACCTTGCCCACTTCCAGGGCAACCTGGCTTTCCTTGAAGGACCTTGCCAAATCTTTGACTCCCACCACGGCGGTGCCGATGCCGATAACCACCTTGGTGTAGAACTCGCTTCCCAACGTGTCCACAATGGAGCGGGCCAGCTTTTCCAGGTCTTTGGAGTCGATGCCGGCTTTAATTTCCTTGACCAGCACGATGTCGGTTTCGTTGATATTAAAGACAAAGTCCTTTTGCTTGTCGGGGAAGAGGTTTTGAATCACATCAAAGGCGGAAATGTCATTGGAAGACACAATCCGAATCAAAAACACCACGCGGGATGCGTCGATGTTAAAGTGCAGTTCCCTTGCTTTGATGTAAATATCGCCGGGCAGAATATTGTCCAGGATGACGTTTTTGATAAAGTTGCAGCGGTCGTACTTTTCGTCGTAATACTGCTTGATGCTGGCAAAAGATATGGACAGGATATTGCAGAATTGGGCAGCGACGTCATCGGTGCCTTCCACAAAGACGGCATATTCGGGCTTTGCCACAGTGCCAAAGGGCTTGAAGGTATAATTGTCCCGCACAAAAACGTCGGAGGAATCCCCCATACCCAACATCATATATTCGAATGTTTCCCCAATTTTGGTAAGGTCGCTACACGCGATGACCGTAGCCGTCTCGTCTACCACGCCCAGCACCCGATCAATCGATTCCCGCATTTGATGCACGATTCTCTGAAACAGCCTGTTCGACATATCTAATCTCCTCTTTATACTACTGATTGTTGCTAAAAATGGTCATGTTGTACGATTGGCCAAACTGATTCTTTTCTATTTTACCTAAAAAAACATGATATTACAACATGTAAAGAGGAAAAAAGTGAAAAAATCCGGGTCTTTTTTATTATTTTGCCATATCTTGGGGATTTGGTTCTGAAAAAAGTGTTTTCGTAAAATACTATACCATAAATTTCGGCGGAATGGTGAACAAATCATAAAATCCATAATTTTCTTATCATAAGGAACTTTTTATGTTCCGGTGTATATAAAGTGCATGAGTTCGGTGCAAAATATTGCAGAAAAGCCTTAGAATCTGTAGTTTTTTATGGATTTTGGAAAAATCAAAATATTGCGGCCAAGGTTCTTGACATTTGAGGTTTTCTATTATATAATTTCAAAGTGCTCGGGGGAACCGAGTAAAACAGCAAAATATGTGGGGGCGTAGCTCACTTGGGAGAGCGCTTGAATGGCATTCAAGAGGTAGTCGGTTCGATCCCGATCGTCTCCACCACATGGAAAACCGCTTAAACTTAACGTTTAAGTGGTTTTTTCTTTTTGTCTCAACGCTGGATTCGATGGTCTGGTTGGCAAGTTCTAACGCCAGTTCTAACTGGTTCTAACGATTCCAACTTAAAGGCTTATGGTCTTGGAAAGCTTATCCCCCATATCAATCTTGCGGCGAATGTCCAAATGGGCGTAAATATTGGCGGTGGTGGCATAGTCGCTATGTCCCAGCCAACCCCCAATGTCTTTGATGGAATACCCTAGCGAAAATAAAAGCGATGCCTGCGTTATCCCATGAACAACATCCCATCGGAGCTAGACAACCGAACGAAATTCCGGAGCAGCAAGGTTATGGGCTAGGAGCTCGCGTCGATTTGGCTAGAAACGCAACCGAAGCAGCGGCGGAATACATCATCGATTCACCTTTTTTCCGATAACATAATGACAGCGGACCGTTTGGCCCGCTGTATTTGTTTATATGTGATATGTTATTCCGCAAACTCGGGGAAAACGGCGATGCACCGCTTTAAAATCCCCTGCATGTGGGCGATGGCGATGCCGTAGTTGGTCATGGGAATCTTTTGTTCCGCCGCGCTGTCCCGGCGGTAGAGAATTTCCCTCTCCCGCAGCATGCAGCCGCCGCAGTGAACCACCAGGCGGTAGGGCTGCAAATCCTGCGGGAAATCGCCGCCGGAAACAAAGTCAAAGTGAACCTGCTTTCCCGTGTGTTTGCCAATCCACCGGGGTAGCTTGACGGTGCCGATATCATCGCACTGGCGGTGATGGGTACAGCCCTCCGCAATCAGCACCCGGTCGCCGTCCTGCAGCGTGTCCAGCACGGCGGCGCCCCCCACGGCGGTTTCCAATACCCCCTTGTGGCGGGCAAACAAAATGGAGAAGGAGGTCAAAGGAATGTGGGGCAGCACTTCGGCGGACACTTTGGCAAAAACCTGGCTGTCGGTGATGACCATCCGGGGCGGTTTACCCAAACCCTCCAGCGCATCCCGCAGCTGAAACTCCTTTGTCACGACGGCGACGGCGTCGGCGTCCAAAATATCCCGAATGGTCTGCTGCTGGGGCAGAATCAGCCGCCCCTTGGGAGCCGCCGAGTCGATGGGGGTCACCAGCACCACCAAATCGCAGGGAGCCAGTAAATCCCTCACAATGGGGCGGTTTGGAGTATCGGTGACGGAAAGGGCCGCAATTTTCTCTTTCAACTCGTAAATCCGAATGTTCTGGGTGGCGCTGACGTAAATCTCATTGGGGCCGGGCTGAGGCAGTTCCGCCAGGCGGTCGCACTGGTTGTAGGTCACAATATGGGGAATTCCCCTCTTTTCAAACTGGCGGAGCAGCTCCTCATCCTCCGGGGACTTGCCGGCCACAGCATCCACCACCAGCACCGCCACATCGGTTTTGTTCAGCACCTGCTGGGTTTTTTGAACCCGCAGCTCTCCCAAAGCCCCCTCGTCGTCGATGCCGGGGGTGTCAATGAGCACCACAGGGCCCATGGGCAGCAGTTCCATGGCCTTATACACCGGGTCGGTGGTGGTGCCCCTCACCGGGGAAACCACCGCCAAATCCTGTCCGGTCATGGCGTTGATGAGGCTGGATTTTCCGGCGTTGCGCCGGCCGAAAATGCCGATGTGAATCCGGTTGGCTCTTGGGGTTTGATTCAAATCCATAAATGACCTCCTACAGGCGGAAATCCCGCTGGCCCTGCCGGATGAGCTCCAAATTGCGCTCCACCAGGCTGCGGACCTTGGGATTGGGGATGTTGGCCAGTTCCTTTTGAATCAGCTTTCGGCCGATGTCCCGGGTTTCGGGGGATGCGTAGTCGATGAGGTATTCTTCCAAGGTCATCAAAGCGTTGGGATGGCAGCAGTTTTGAATCTGCCCGCTCTTGCACAGGCTCATAAACCGGTCGCCGGTCCTCCCTTCCCGATAGCAGGCGGTGCAGAAGCTGGGAATATGCCCAAGCTCCATCAGCCAGCGGACCACCTGGTCCAGGGTCCGACGGTCGCTGACCTCGAACTGCTCGGATTTTTCATCCTCCGGCTCCTCTTCCACATAGCCTCCCACGCTGGTGCGGGAACCTCCGCTGATTTGGGAAACGCCCAAACCCAGCACCTTTTCCCGGCAGGCGGGGCTTTCCCGGGTGGAGATAATCATCCCCGTATAGGGCACCGCAATGCGGATGCAGGCCACGATTTTGGCAAAGGTGTCGTCGTCAATGCCGTTGTCGAACACGGAGGGGTCGATATCGTCTGCCCGGCGGATACGGGGAACGCTGATGGTGTGGGGCCCCACCCCGTGAACCGCCTCCAGGTGCTCGGCGTGCATCAGCAAAGCGGCAAATTCGTAGCGGTACAATTCCAGGCCGAACAAGACCCCCAGGCCCACGTCGTCGATGCCGCCTGCCATCGCCCGGTCCATGGCCTCGGTGTGATAGGCGTAGTTGTGCTTGGGTCCGGTGGGGTGGAGTTTTTCATAGCTGTCTTTGTGATAGGTTTCCTGAAAGAGCACATAGGTGCCGATGCCCGCTTCCTTGAGCTTGCGGTAGTTTTCCACCGTGGTGGCGGCGATGTTGACGTTGACCCGGCGTATGGCTCCGTTTTTGTGCTTGACGCTGTAGATGGTGCGGATGCAGTCCAGTATGTACTCGATGGGGTTGTTGACCGGGTCCTCCCCCGCTTCAATCGCCAGCCGCTTGTGGCCCATGTCCTGCAGGGCGATGACCTCCCGCTCCACTTCCTCCAGGGTCAGCTTTTTCCGGGGAATGTGCTTGTTCTTACTGTGATAGGGGCAGTAGACGCAGCCGTTGACGCAGTAGTTGGAAAGGTACAGGGGCGCGAACATCACAATGCGGTTGCCGTAAAAATCCTGCTTGATTTGCCGGGCCAAAGCGTATATTTCCTGATTCCGGTCCTCCAGGTCGCAGTCCAGCAGAACGGCGGCCTCCCGGTGGCTGAGCCCTTTGCGCTCCCTTGCCTTTTGCAGAATGGAATCGATGAGGGCGGCGTTGTGTTTGTTGGCTTGGGCGTATGCCAGCGTTTCCAAAACTTCTTCGTGGGAGATGAACTCCTCCGCTTTCATGGACTTTGGATCATACATAGCAAATTCCTCTCTTCCGGGGCAGAATGGCTCTTACCCGTCAGTCATTTATGGGGCTGGATGGCAACCCCTGGTTCATTGATTTGGATAGTCCCCCCGGGAAACCACCAGGTTGTACCCGATGCGGTTCATCCGTCCGGTCAGGCAGCAGCGGCACTCGGCGGCCTCGTCCCCGGTGCAGATTTTGTTGTCGTACAGCATGTATTTGCGGCGGACGGACACCGGCGACAAGTTGGGCATCACCACATTGGCGCCGGCTAAAATGCCGGCCTCCCGCCCGGTGGGGTGGATGGTGCCGAGGGCGGTGGTGGCGGGCAGCAGCACCTTTGGCAACAGCAGCCGGATGATGCCCAGCAGATAAAGGGTCAGCTCCAGCGTGCCCGCCGGCTGGGCGGCAAAGGGGGTCTGGCTGTGAGGGATAAAGGGGCCAATGCCCACCATGTGGGGTTTAAGCTCCTGGATAAACAGCAGGTCGTCCACCAGATGCCGGTTGGTCTGGTAGGGGGAGCCCACCATAAAGCCGCAACCCACCTGATAGCCCAGCTCCTTTAAATCCCACAGGCATTTCTTGCGGTTTTCCAGACTCAAAGAAGGGGGATGGAGTTTGGCGTAATGGTCGGCGTTGGCGGTTTCGTGGCGCAGCAGGTATCGGTCGGCTCCGGCTTCCCGCAGGATGCGGTAGCTTGCCCGGCTTCGCTCCCCGATGGAAAGGGTGACGGCGCAGTCGGGGTACGCTTCCTTAATGGCGCTGACAATGTCCGCCATCTTCTGGTCGGTGAAGAAGGGGTCTTCCCCGCCCTGGAGCACAAAGGTGCGGAACCCCAGCTCATACCCCTGGGTGCAGCACTCCAATATCTGCTCTTTGGTCAGCCGGTAGCGCTCCGCCTTGCGGTTGCTGTTCCGGATGCCGCAGTAGTAGCAGTCGTTTTTGCAGTAGTTGGTAAATTCAATGAGCCCCCGCAGGTAGACGTCGTGGCCGTAAATGGCGTGGCGAACTTTTCGAGCCTGCTCGAACAGATACTCCGCCCCTTCCGGGGTGCGGTTTTCCAGCAGGGCGAGCAGCTCGGGTCCTTCGAGGGTATGTTCTGCGGCGAGGCGGTCAATCAATATCTTCTCCTGGGTATTCATTCGGCACTCCTTACGTTGGAATAGGCCACCTTGCTGCTGACGCCGGGCAGTTTTCCAATTTTGCCGGACAGGGCATTGATGACGTCCTGAGGTGCGTCCATGGCAATACTGATGATGGAAACCCCTCGCTGCCGGTAGGGAATTCCCATGCGGCCGATGATATAGGGGGCGTAGGTATGTAAAATATTGTTGAGAGCTTCCACCGAATCGGGATTTTCGACGATGATGCCGACCACAACCACTCTGGTTTCCATACAATCTCCTTCCTCAACGTTGATAAAAATAAAAAAAGCGCCAAAAAGGCGCAGTAATCCATAAGCAATATAGATACTTGTGCCTTTCACTCAGAACGAATCTTTGTGTCAGAGCCTATGAAAGAACCACGCTTTGCCGAAAGAATACCTTCTCGCAGCTTAGCCTACCTGTATCATAACCACTTTGGTTATAGTTTGTCAATCCCTTGTCAAACATTTTCAAGGAAATCTTCAAATTGCGGAAAATACAAAAACCGGCCGCCCCGTTTGGGGCAGCCAGTTGTCGTTGTTATCCGTTGCCGCGGGCGGTCGGCTTTTTATTTTTTTCGTAGATGATGCCCAGTCCCCGCAACACCAGGTGCTCGTCGTGGTGAATGGTGCGGCGGCAATAGGGGATAATCCTTCCGGAAAGGCCGCCGGTTGCCACCACGGTGGCCTTCATGCCCAGTTCTTCTTCAAAGCGGTCAATCATGCCGTCCACCATGGCTGCGGTTCCAAAGAT
>JAKPGH010000110.1 GCA_029550985.1 Bacillota bacterium | reverse complement strand
CCCTCGGAATACTTGGCGTAAAAGTGGTAGGTGTACATCACATTGTCAAAATCCAAGGGGTCTTCGGCGGCGTCTTCGATTTTGGTGCTGAAGTTGGGGGTTCCCACCAAAATCACGGCCCGGGGCGCGTTTTTGCGGATGACGGGAATGACCTGCTCGGCGTAGGCTTTAATGTCGCTCCAACTGGTGTCGCCGTTGGGCTCGTTGCAGATTTCGTAGATGACGCCGGGTTCGTCGCCGTACAGGGAAGAGACGGTGTCAAAAAACTCCAGCGCTTCCCTGAGGTAGACGTTGGGGTTTTCTTCTTTGAGCACGTGCCAGTCGACGATAGCGTACATGTCGGCGCCCAGCACGTTTTCCAGGGTGGTGCGCAGGGCGAGCATGGCTTCCTGGGGGTATTTGTCGTATCCGCGGCCTTGGGTGGTATAGACGGCGATGCGAAAGACGTTGGCTCCCCGTTCCCGCAGGGTGCGCAGGGAGCGGTAGTTGCCGTACTGGGGATACCATAAAATGCCGTGGCTGCTCACCCCCCGAAGTTGCACCGGCTCCCCCCGCTTATCCACCAGCTGGCCCTGGCGAACCGACAGGGCGCCGTGGTATTTGACGCCGCCCTTGGGATTTTTGTACTCCTCCAGTTCCTGCTTGAGCTCCTCGATGGCGGCGGCCATCTGAAGTTTTTCTTCCGTCAACAATTTGATTTCCCCGTTCATTTTCAGAAAAAGAATCAGGCTGGATGCGATGAAAGCCAGTATCAGGATGGCTTTGGCGGTTCCAGTCTTTCGTTTTTGCAATCTTTCTCGCTCCTTATGTTTCTGTGCGATAAATTTCTAAATGGTTAGCTCCTGGGCTTCGGGAGCTTCCGCCTGCTGGGGCGGGGCGATCAGGGCCAACAGCCGCTTGCGCAGGGACGGGCTGGTGGAGAGTTTTTGCCAATCCCGGATGCGGTACAGCACGGTGGTGCTGTTGGGTTGCCTTTCCGCCTGTTCGCAGACAAGGCGCAGGTCTTCGTCCCAGAGGATGGTCATCTCCTGCTGGAGAGAAGGTGTATTTTTCACCAGTATATACTCATAGTTGAAGTTGAGCAACTCCACCGGTTGCCCGTCGGCGGTGGGTAAAGTCAAGTGCATGGGAATCCGGGGCAGCCTGCGGTTGGACCGCATCCGCTTGCCGACGCTGCCCTTGACGGTGGACACGGTGTCCTTGACCAGGTTGGACTGAATGGTCTTGGGCAGGGTGTGCTCCCGGTCAAAGACAATCTGCAGGTATTGGCGGCGGTTGGCTTCGGTGCAACCGGTGATTTCCATGCTGTATTTCCAATACTTACCCACCTGTTGCACATGAAGCACCCGGGCATAAACCACCGCCCTGTAATCCTTGTAAGTAAGCTGTACAGGGAAGCTTTCCTCGTAAGGCAGGTATTCGGGGGTGGGCAGCAGGACCGCCATGCCGTTTTCGGAAAGGTCGGCGGTTTCCCCCTCCACTTCCAGATGGTCCAATTTGAGGGTGACAGGGACCCTGGCGTAAAAGCGCTCGTCGTTGCGGTAGTTGATTCGGCCGGAAATCAGCACGATGGCGTTGAGGAGGGTGTAAAGGTTCACCATCAGCCAGTAGAAGATGATGACGCCGCCGAAGTTCTTCGAAACCACAAACTCCCGAATGCAGTAGGCGACGCCGACGATGGACAGAATGGCCAGAATGATATGGGGGATGGCGTATTTGAGCTGCGAGTTTTTGGAGGACGTGTTGTGCTTGGGGGTGACGTGAAACTGCTGCATCCGGAACCCAAAGGTTTCCAGGATAACCGGGACAATCAGGTAGGGGAACAGGACGGTGTCCACAATGTTGCTCCACCGAACGGTGCGGATGTTGCCGGTCATGACCTTCATGGCCCGGTTGTACAAAAGGTAGGCGGGCAGCCAGATGAGCAGAAGCTCTTTCAGGGAGCAGTCCACCACCACAATGCCGAACACCACAAACAAAATGGGGGAGAGGATGTAGATTAGCCGGCGCACAAAGGTCCACCAGTACAAAAAGCACACCATGTAACTGGCTTTGGCTTTGAGTGGCAGGGGACTGGTGACAAACCGCATGCTGCGCAGCACCTGAACGCATCCTCTGGCCCAGCGCTGGCGCTGCTTAATTAAGCCCTTAAAATCTTTGGGGGCCAAACCGTGGGCCACCACTTTGTCGATGGCCAGAGTCCGGTACCCGGCGGCCTGAATATCCAGGCCGGTGGCGAAGTCCTCGGTGATGGTGCCGGTGCGGATGCCCCCCACCTTCTCCAGAGCTTCCCGGGAGATGACGGTGTTGGAACCGGCGTACACCACCGAGTTGGAGCGGTTGCGGCCGATGTTGACCTCCCGGAAAAAGTAGTCCTGCTCGTTGGGCACGTTTTTTTCGGCGTAAAGGTTAAACTGGAACAAATCGGCGTTGTAAAAGCTCTGAGGAGTTTGGACAAAGCCGATTTTTTCGTTGGGGTCGATTTCGTCCTCCCGGCGCATCCGCCAGGCCCCGTCTTCCTTTATCATTTGGGGCAGGAAGAAATAGGGCACCGTTTCCAGCAGCATATCGCTGGTGGGAATCATGTCGGCGTCCAAGGTTACCACAAGGGGGGAAGTGGTTTCCGCCAGAGCGTGGTTTAAGTTTCCCGCCTTGGCGTAGAGGTTTTCCGACAAGCCAAAATACCCAACCCCCATCTGTTCGGCTAACAGCCGCATTTCGGGGCGGTTGGTGTCGTCGCACAGGTAGATGTGAATTTTGCTTTTATCGGGGTATTTTAGGTGGAGACATCCGTTTAGGGTTTTGTAGAGCAAATCGACCTCTTCGCTGTGGGTGGCCACCAGAATGTCCACATGAGGGTACATTTCGTCGGGAATTTCCGGCTTTTCCGGCACATCGGAAGAACGCATGTTCCAGTAATGGGACAGAGCCTCCAATACGGCGACGGCTTCCGCCGCCGCCAGGGCAATGCCAAAGATGGTGGACAACAGCCCAAAGTGAAACGGGATGGTGAAGAAAATACGCCATGCGATGTAAATTAATGAGGTGATGCCGACACCAAAGAAAAAGAAGCTTCTATGCCGCTTATTTTGAATATTGTTCAACGCTTTCGCCCCCAGTTGGCAGGTTTCATGAATGTGTTCAGAATGTTCAAGCCTCCCGTTGAATCAAGGTTATGCTGACAAAGAATATCACCATCATTTGAATGACCAGAATACCGGCCATCCAGTTGACCTGCCCTTCTCCAAACAAGAAGGTCAGCACCGGGTCTGCCGCCGTTTCCTTGCGGTGTCCGGGCTCCACAACGCTGAACTGATAGAGGGAGTCGATGTGGTTGTCCAGCCAGGCGCCGTGTTCTTTCAAAACCTGTTTGATATGGGCAATTTCCTCTTCAAAATTGCGGGTGTTGGACAGCAGGGTTTCATGAACCTTTCCGGTGGGGCTTTCCCGATAAAGGGCCTCGTGGTCGTCGTATTGCCAGCGGTTCCAGTCCCTGACCGCCGCCTTCCCCAAAAACGCGATGGTGTCGTCGATGAATTGGTCAAGATAGGCGTCGGACAGCACCCCCTGGCGAAGCTCCCGATACCGGTTGATAATCAGATTGACAAACTCGCCGTCCCGCAGCATTTGCCGGAACCAGACGCCGTCGTGCATGGCGGTGGATTCAATTTCCAGGATATAGGGCCGGTTGTTGTCGATGGCTTGGTCAAAATCCCACACCGGGCCAAACTTCAGCTTGCCGCCTATGCTTTTGTAAAGGTAGTAGGAGTTGAACCCGGCGTCGTAATTGGCAAAGAACTCGTTGATGATAAAGTAGTCCGCCGCCGACTCCATATCGATTAAGTCCCGGTAGGTTAGAAATTCGTTGATGTCTTCGGAAAACAGGGCTTTTTCCAGGCGGCTGATGTCCTCCTCGATATAGGAGACGGTTCGCTCCGTAATTTCGTTGACGCCGGGATACCGAACCGCCAGATATCCCGGTGTCAGCCCTTCCCGGGTGGCGTAGGTGTCCAGAATGGTGCGGTTTTCGTCAAACCGGTCCCGGCACAACAGGTAGGAAGCCTCGGCAAAGTGGGCGTCGTAATCGGGAATGTCAACGCGGCTTTCCCCCTGCTTGACGCTTTCCATCAGCAGGTAGACCCCAAGGTATTTGTATTGCTCTCCCTCCTTTTGAAAGACTTCGCAGTAGCGCACTTCGGGGGCGTACCCCATAATTTTGGCGCCCAGATTCAGACACATGTAATTGCGCAGCAGCGATTTGTCCACATAGGAAATGTTGAGGACCCATTCCCAGTCGGCGCCCATCCCCAAAAGGTCCTGGCGGTTTTTGGTGCCGTCCTCGTTGTACATTTTGATGAGATACTGCTGCTTGGCAAAACTCAGGGAGGAGTTTCCCCGCAGCCGGGCTCTGGTATTGGTTTGCAGGACGGGGGTGTCCCCCAGGCGGTTGACGCCGCCGTCTTCGTTGTGATAGAGGTAAAAAAATCCGTCGGCAAAGGGGTCGTATTTGACCGGTTCGCGATATCCCTTCTCCTCGCTCCACACGGTGGGCGCTCGCGGCTTGCCAAAAAATTCAACCACCACAATGGGAAGATGGGTTTCGAAGTCCTTTAAATCCTCCAGGGTACCGGAAGGCACCGCCTCCAAGTCCCCTGCGGCCGCTGGCCAGTATTCGTGCTGGGCAAGATGGGGTGGCGGGGAAATGGAGGAGGCAACCACTTGCAGGGCTATGGGCGCGGAAATTAACAAAACGGCCAGCAGGAAAACCACCAACCGTTTGTGGCGGATTGTCATCGGCTCACCTCTTCGCTTTGCATCACCAGGTTGACCTGGGTGACGCCTTCGATTTCATATAACACGTCGGTAATTTTTTTGCCCTGAGGCAACGGCTTGTTTAACAGAGCCTGGGACAGTTCGTAGATGAACTCCTGGCTTTCCCGGCTGGTGTTTTTCACCCGCAGGGCGGCCTTGCCGGAATAGGCGGACAACATGGCCAGTTCAATTTCGTTGCCGGTGTCGGGGCCGGAGCCGCGGATAACCAGCAAATAGCGGTTGTTGGCGTGGACCAGGCCGAAAATTACCATGATCAGAAAAATCACTCCGCTGCCAATGGTGGGGACGTAGTATTCGGAAACGCCGCAGCAGATGCCCACCGCGATACACCAGAATATGTAGGTGGTGTCCCTTGGGTCCTTGATGGCGGTGCGGAAACGCACGATGGAAAGGGCGCCCACCATGCCCAACGACAAGGCGATGTTGTTGCCAATGACGTTCATCACCAGGGTGGTGACGAGGGTCAGCATCAACAGAGAGGCGTTAAAGCGGGGACTGTATACGGCCGCCGAATGGGAAAACCGGTAGGAGAGATAGATCAAAAGCCCCAAAATCAGAGCCACCAGAAAGTTGAGCAAAATTTCTTGCGGAGAAAGGGTGCCGGTTGCGTTCTTAAGTAAATTTTGCAGAATTTCATTGACTTGAATCATCATTTTGATATTTCCTCCTAAAAAAAGGCGATTTGTCTTCCGAGGCAGTACTTGCTGGTCGAAACGGGAATTTGGTCCGCAATCTGCAACAAATCCTTGATATGACTCAATAAGAAGTGGTTGTACTTCACTTCCAGGATGACTGGGTATATAATAGGGTAAAGCGTAAGCTGGGGTGAGAATAAATCAAAGTTTGCCTCCGTTGCGGCCAACTGGGTGTCGAAGGTGATGCGGGTGCTGTTGGTTTCCTCAACAAATGCCAGCCTGCGAAACTCCACAATGGTTTTGGGCACATACCCTTCCATCTGCATTTTCAGCAGCACGGCCCGCATAAAAGGGGAGTGGTGCTTTTGCAGCAGCTTGTCGTACATCCCCAGTATCAGCAGGTAAGCGTCTTTTTTTGAAATGGTGGCCGAGCGCTTCCACTGTTCGCTGCCCTGTTTTTCCTTCACTTCCAGCTTTGCCGTGGTGTCTGCCGGACTGTAGATGCGCAGCCGAATTTTATGCCGGGTTTCCAGGCCGTCCACCTTGTCGTAATAGTCCTGGTCGTCGATGCTGTCAAAATAGAGGGAACGCACCAGATATCCGTCCCGTTCCCCGGGCCGGTCCACCGGCAATACCTTTTCCAGTCTCTGTTGCACGTAGTAAGCGGAACAGAGATCCAGCAGGTACTTAATCTCCCTTCGCGCCACACTGGTTTCCGTCATATTTCCCTCCAACTATACAGTCTATTGATAGCTTGAGATATTTCTGCATGAAAATAACAATTATTTTGCCAGAGAATTCCATATTTTTCCAGGAGCTAGTTTCATTATACTTAGATTGAAAGTTTATTCAAGAGCAAAAGGACGGAAATATTACCATTTTTTTCCAAATTTTATAAAATGATTCGACGAAATGAGAAAAAGGCACCAATCGGTGGAATGAATATCCTGAACAAAGAGGAGGAAACGTCATGGAGATTTTAAAGTCCGCCCTCGTACGCCCTAACGACGACAATCCCCAGCTGACCGCCAATGTGGCCGAAATCATCGGGCGGGTGCGCAGGGAAGGGGATGACGCTCTTGTCGACTTTAACACCCGCTTTGACGGCAACGCCCGCCGCCGGCTGCAGGTAACCCGGCAGGAAATCCAGGAAGCTTACGAGCAGCTTTCCGCTCAGGAAATCGACGATTTAAAGGCGGCGGCGTCCAACATCCGAACCTTTGCGCAGGCCCAGCTTAGCTGCCTGAAATCCCTGGAGGACATTTCCCCCACGCCGGGAGCTTATCTGGGCCACCGGGTGATTCCTGTGCAGTCCTGTTGCTGCTATGTGCCCGGCGGCAGTTATCCCCTCTACTCCACCGCTCTGATGCTGGTGATTCCGGCGCGGGTGGCGGGGGTTGGAAAAGTGGTGGCCTGTTCCCCCGCCATGAAGGGCAGCGAAAAAATTCACCCCAAAATTCTGGCGGCGCTGGATATCGCCGGCGCCGACGAAATCTACGCCGTCGGCGGCGCCCACGGCGTTGCGGCCTTTGCCTACGGCACCGGGCAAATTCCCGCGGTGGACATCATCGTCGGTCCCGGGAACCAGTATGTCACCGAGGCCAAACGCCAGTGCTACGGGCAGGTGGGCATTGATTTTATCGCAGGCCCCAGCGAGGTGCTGATTATCGCCGACCATACCGCCGACCCTGAGATTCTTGCCGCCGATTTGCTGGCCCAGTCGGAGCACGACTTGCTGGCCAAAGGCGTCCTGGTGACCACCCGCCGGCAGGTGGCGGAACAAACCATGGCGGCGGTGGAGGCTCAGCTGGCCACTTTGGAAACGGCGGACATCGCCCGCCAATCCTGGCAGGATTACGGCGAGGTCATTTTGGCCGAGGATTTGGAGGAGGCGGTCTCCATTGCCAATCAACGGGCTCCCGAGCACCTGGAGCTGATGGTGGAGGATGCCGATGAGGTCATCCCCCGGCTGGTGAACTACGGTTCCCTGTTTATTGGGCAGGCCACGGCGGAAGTCTTTGGCGACTACGCCTCGGGAACCAACCACACCCTGCCTACCCTGCGGGCTGCCCGCTACACCGGCGGCGTTTGGGTGGGAACCTTCCTCAAGGTATGCACTCACCAGCGGATGACGGCCGATGCCTTGAAAACTCTCGCTCCTTTGACCTCCCGCATGGCCAGAGGAGAGGGCCTGATTGCTCACGCCAGGGCCGCCGAAATCCGAGCCGAAAAACTGTAGCTTTTGCCGGTACATATTTGCGCATTGTCTAAAAATGCAAGGACCTGTTCTCTATGGAAAAGAGAACAGGTCCTTTTTTGGTGAATTTGCAACCGCACATCGGAAGCTGGAGTCGGGACAAGGCAAGGTTACGGTGGACGGAGCCTCCTGCTCCGGCGCCATGGCATCTTTATTTTGGGCGTGTTGACAAATGCCATGATTTATTGGTATAAATGTACAGCAGGCCATAAAAGGTGTTATCATCATTGGAGCCGTAGTGTTTGATATGCGCAAAAACTCCAAACGGGTATGAATTGTTTCATACAAAACAACTAAGCCGTTTTTCAACCGCAAGGTACATATCGAAAGGAAGTATTGTTATGAAGCTCTGCTTTAACGAGGCCACTACT
>JAKPGH010000082.1 GCA_029550985.1 Bacillota bacterium | reverse complement strand
TCTTCGAGTCTGTCAAAGGCAAACAGTACGATGGATGCTCTGCTGGATTATGCGCATACCACGCCTTACGGCAATGCCCCCACCACTTTTGCGCCGCCTGCCACGGGGCGGTGGATTCCCAGATATTCCAAAGGCGGTTGTTGCCGCTGCAGGGATTCCAGGCAGGATTGGGCGGCGGACTCGTTGGCAAAAAGGCCGGCCACCGCCGTTCCGGTGCCGGTCATGGCGGCTCCCAAAGCGCCTTTCGCCTTCATGGCGGATACCAGAGCGGACACGGATTCCAGAGCGCAGACGGGCTCAAAGACATTGCCCATAGTCCGGCCCACCCCTTTCACATCCTGCCGGTGGAGGGCCTCCACCATTCCCTCCACGTCGGGGCGGGGAAGTTGCCCTTCAAAGGCGTCATACAGGGCGAACACCTTGCGGGTGTCGTTGCCTCCCGACGGCTTTGCAATCACCAGCACGCCGCCGGGCAACGGCAGGGGCTCCAGCTTTTCCCCTCTGCCCCGGGCCCGGGCGCATCCACCCGCCAGGCAAAAAGGTACGTCGGAGCCCACCGAAAGCCCCGTCTCCATCAGGCGGGGAAGCTCCCACTCTGTCCCCAGCAGATGATTGAGCCCCTGAAGAACCGCGGCGGCGTCGGCACTGCCTCCCGCCATTCCCGCCTGGGCGGGGATTTTTTTATTGATTTCCATCCGCAGCTTGCCGGAAATGTTTTCGCCCCTTTGCTGCAAAAAGGCCTTCGCCGCCTTTACCGCCAGATTGCTTTCATCCAATGGAATGCCCGGCCGGTTGCAGGCGACTTCCAAACCCTTACCCTCCTCCAGGCGGAGGGTAAGGGTGTCGTACAAATCCACCGCCAGCATCACGCCGTCCAGCAGATGATAGCCCTTTCCGTCCTCCCCCACCACATCCAGACACAGGTTGACCTTGGCGGGAGCTTGCACCGTCACTTGTCTTGCCATGTTGCGGCCGCCTCCTCGAAAAAAGCCCCGGCGTCTGAAAAGATGCCGGGGCTTTGGCATTTGGACTTTTTACAGGCTTTTGACAAAGGCTTCGATTCGGTTGAGCGCCTCGGTGAGATGCTCCACCGAGTAGCAGTAGCAGATGCGGACAAAGCCGTCTCCGCACGCTCCAAAAGCATCGCCCGGCACCACGGCCACCCGCTTTTCATAGATTAAGCGCTCGCAGAACTCCTGAGAGTTCATGCCGGTGGATTGAATGCTGGGGAATACATAGAAGGCTCCGTGAGGGTCAAAGCAGTGGAGGCCCATGGCGTTGAGGCGGTCCACCACCATCCGGCGGCGGTTGTTGTAATCCTCCCGCATGTCTTCAATTTCCTTATCGCATTCCCGAAGCGCCACCAGAGCCGCCCGCTGCGCCGTGGTGGAGGCGCACATCAAAACGTACTGATGCACCCGGTTCATCATGGCGATGACTTCCGCCGGCCCGACGGCGTAGCCCAACCTCCAACCGGTCATGGCATAGGCCTTGGAAAACCCGTTGACCACTACGGTGCGGTCGTACATTCCCTCGATGGTGGAAATGGAAACATGGCGGGTATCCCCGTAAGTAAGTTCTGCGTAAATTTCGTCGGAGAGGACCATGATATCGGTGCCCCGCAACACCTCCGCGATTTCCTCCAGATGTTCCCTGCGCATCACACCGCCGGTGGGATTGTTGGGGAAGGGGAAAATCAGCAGCTTGGTTTTGGGAGTAATGGCGGCCTTCAGAGCCTGGGGAGTCAGGCGGAAGTCGTCCTCCTCCTTGGTGACCAGGGGGACCGGCACGCCGCCCACGAGACGGGTGATGGCATCATAGGCCACAAAGCAAGGTTCGGGAATGAGAACCTCGTCCCCCGGATTGACAAAGGCGCGGATAACCAAATCAATTGCTTCGGATCCGCCCACGGTAATGACACACTGCTCTTCCCGGTACTTCATGCCGAAGCGGCGCTCAAGATAACGGCACACTTCTGCTCGCAGTTCTGCAATGCCCTGATTGGCAGTATATTTGGTGTAACCCGCTTCCAGAGATGCAATGGCTGCCTGGCGTACGGGGAGAGGTGTCATATAGTCGGGTTCTCCCACCCCTAACGAGATGACGTCATCCATCTCCTCGGCAATGGAGAAGAACCGGCGAATTCCCGAAGGCTTTAGGTTGCGGACGTTATCCGCAAACAGAGAATAATAATCCTTCACGGCAATGCTGGCCTCCTTTGTTATCCGGAAAAATGTAATTAACAATTAGAATAGCACTAATAAAAAAGAAACGCAACCATTTCTCCAACAATTCCGTTTGTTTTTATCCTATTTTTACCGGAAGGAGGCGGCTATTCTGCGGGCATGGTTCGCATCCACGGCAATTTGCTCCTTTAAAGCGTCCAGGCTGGGAAATTTCACTTCCTCCCGCAGAAACTGCAAAAACTGCACCTCCACCCTGCTGCCGTAAAGGTCGCCTTCAAAGTCCTGAATATAGGTTTCGGCCAGCGCCTGGTCGCTGCCCACCGTGGGCTTGACCCCCACGTTGGTGACGGAGCTGTATTGTTGATCGCCCCATCGGGTCAGCGTGGCGTATACGCCGAACCGCGGCAAGGTAAAGTCGGGAGGAAAAGGCTGGTTGATGGTGGGCCATCCGATGGTGTGCCCCAGCTTTCTGCCGGGAACCACTTCAAAGTCAATGAAAAAGGCTCTGCCCAGCATCCGGTTGGCGGCCGACATCTCTCCGGCTTTAATCAGTTCCCGGATGCGGGTGGAGGAAATGGGTTCCCCGTCTTGGATGACGGCGGGAATCACCAGCAAGTCCAGATTCTTTTCCCGGCAAAACTGGGAAAGCTCCTCCACGCCGGCGGCGGCTTGTCTTCCAAACCGAAAATCAAAACCGCAGACGATGGCGGCGGCTCCCAACTTGTTGACCAATATCTCCTCCAGAAAACACCGGGGGGAAAGAGTTCGAAATTCATCAAAATCCGGGCAGACCATCCGGGCGAACCCCATCCGGGCCAGCTGCTCCTCCATGGCATGTAAGCTCATCAGCCGGGTCATGCCCTGCTTGGCCTGCGGAGTGTGAAGGCTGGTGGAAAAGGTAAAGCAAAGGGGCTCCAGCCGAGAGGCTGCCCCGTGGGACAGGGTGGCCTGCAGCACCGCCTGATGTCCCCGGTGCAGACCGTCAAACAGCCCCAAGGCCACGCAGGTGCTGCGGGGAGTAAGAGCCGGCATTTGCAGGGATTTGGTTATTATCAAGGAAATATCCCCTTTATTGCTTATTCCGTTATAAATGAATAAAGGCGTTGATGGTCCTATCATCTGTAATCGATAGGAAACAGGCTGCTCCCGGCAGCCTTTTTTGTGATTCCCGCTATTCCTGGCGGGGATATACGCGAAGGGGGCGCAGTTCCCCTTGGGGGGCGTCGGGGACCGCCAGGCCGAGGAATCGGCCCTGGGCGTCGTAGACAGCCATCCTTCCCTCTTCTCCCGTCAGCCCAAGGCGCTCCAGGGAAAGCCTGGCGCCGTTGAGAAACAAACTGCTTGCCCTCCCATTCAGCTGCAGGCGGGGCAGCTGGCCAAAGGCCGTTTCCAAGGGAAGCAGCGC
>JAKPGH010000071.1 GCA_029550985.1 Bacillota bacterium | reverse complement strand
GTCTTTTGCACGATTTCCAACGCAAAGTTGCCCACGGTGGTTTTGCAAATCTTTTCCACATCCAACCCGCTGATATCCAGGGAAAGGATGCCGTCGTAATCGCGAATCAGCCACAGGCACGAAAGGGCTTCACCCAGTTGGCCGCTTTTGCGGTACCAGTTGGCCGCACCTATATAACATTCTCGTTTAAAGTCGTCGTCGGCCTCTTCCAGGCGTTCCTTTAAAAATTCGGAAAGGATGTGGTGGATATGGAAGCAGCCCTTATCCGCCAAAAACCGAATCATCGCCACTTTATTGGGAAGCTGCTCGACAAATGCCGGCAGCGCCGGAACCCCCAACAAAAAGCAGATTTGTTTCCGGGTGACGTTTTGGAAGGGGGAAATGCGCAGTAAGAATTCCTGCTCCCGGGCATCCAGCCTCTCCCACACCAGCTTTTGCATGAGGGTTTTAACGCTTGCCGGAACGCTGAAAGCACCGGTTTCTATGTAGGAAAGGAGCTGCAGATAAACAGCGACAATCCAGCCTTCGGTGTACTGCTCGATTTGTCGCGCCTGCTCTTCGGAAATGACGACCCCCGCACGTTGGTAGTAGGCTTGAATATCGGCGGAGGTCAGGCGCAAATCCTGCTCGTCAATGGTAAATAATCCAGCCCCGTAATAAGCGGCCAACGCGTTTTTGGCAAGAATCTGCGTGATAACGATGAGGTGAAGCTCGCTTCCTCCATGATACAGCAAGGCCAGCAACACGTCATTCGGCAGATGCCGCTGCAGAAGTTGAAAGTTGTCAATTACCAGCACCGTATAGCGAGAACAGCGGATATTGCGGATGGTTTCCGCAATATCCCCCACCGTAAAGACGGTGGGAAAGCCCAATTTTATCAGCGTTTCCCCGGCCCGGGAGTCGATGTGCCCAATCAGGCCGCACAGCCGCCGCCAGGCGGACTGGGGATCTTCGTCAAAAGCGGTAAACCAATAGACGGGAACATCGTCGGCGAGGTTGCGCTCCAGAAAGTCGCGCACCGCCGTTGTTTTTCCGTAACCCAAAGGGGCCTCAATGACTGTGGTGCTTGCGCGGAGCATCTCCTGAAGCCGTCTTGTAATATGTTCGGAATAGTAATGGATGGTTATATCGTACTCTTTGTTCACAGGCTGTAATCTCGCTTTCAACTATACAATAATTGCTTTTATGTAGTAGTAAAATTTCGACAGAATCATATAAAATATACCAGATTACTGGAATAAATTATATCAATACTCACCAAAATTGCAAGCATTTTCCGGAAAATGGAAATAGAAAATGGAGGGCCCTGTATTATTGTTTTTCGGATAGTATTTTGCTATCATAAAAAAGTAATAGCATTTTGTTGGAAAGAACGGGTGGGGCATGAAGCAGCCGACCATTGTGGAACAAGCGGCGTCGATACCCGAACTGCTGCAAAAATACGGCTTTCCCTCCGCTCCGCTGGAGAAGGCCCTGGAGGAGTATCATCGTTTTCAGCTGTTTGTTCCGGTCATAGGAACCTTTAATACAGGCAAAAGCGCTTTGCTCAACGCATTATTGGGGGTTCCCCTGCTGCCCACCGGCATTACCGCCAAAACTTCCGTACCCACCGAGCTTGCGTACGGCGACAACATCGTTGTTGCGGTGCGCAACGGTCGAGTGCAGCATCTGGGCCTTGGAGAACTTCGCGGCAACGCCGACCTCACCGGGGTCACCAAACTGACGGTACTCTACCGCAGTCCGCTGCTCCAGCAGTTAAAGAGCATTTGCCTCGTGGACATGCCCGGGATTGATTCGGGGGTGGCTGCCCATGAACAGGCGATGAAAAGCTATCTTCACAGCGCGGAAGCCTGCATCCTTGTTTTCTCGGCGGACGAGCCGGTGGTCAAACAGAGCGTAGCAGACTTTTTGATGCAGCTGCGGCTGCGGGAAATTGACGTAAGCGTGGTAGTCACAAAGTGCGATAAGCTCACCGAACGGGACTTGGAGCGCGCCCGCAGTTTTTTGCAACAGGGTATTGAGCAGACGCTGGGGGTAAAGAACCCTAAACTGATATGTGTAAGCGCTCAGGGCGAGGTGGAACCTTTTGTCCAACTGCTGCTTTCTCTGCAGCGGCGGGCGGGAGAGATTGCCGTCAAAAGGCTGAAATCGGCCCTTTACGAAGCCTGCCTGCCCCTTTGTGATTACCTTTCTTTGCGCTTTGCGGCCGAGCGGCTGCAAAAAGCGCAGTGGGAAACCGGCAAAAAAAATATTCAAAAAAATTTTCAGAAGCTGGACAAGGCGTTCCGGGAGGAGACCCAACGGTTTCGTCAAATGGCCTTGCAGTGCGAACAAATTGTCGTCGAAAAGCTCAAACGGGCGGTAAACGACAACGCAGCTCCCCTGGAGGCCATGCTGCTGGAGGGTCAAAATCCCGCCCCTTATATTGACGATATGCTTTGCATGGTGATGTCCGCCGGCATGAGCGGAGACTTTCAGCCGCTGGTGCGGGGGTATCTCAAACGCGTCGGGGTCCTGTTGCACCTGTACGGGCCAAACCTGGGTCAAAGCGAGGAGGCTGCATCCTTACGTCTCGACGAGCTGGCCGAGAACCGTCGGGCTGCCACGGGTCAGACGCCGATTCAGATATTGCTGGACGCCTATCAAACCACCCGCCCCCTGCTGCAGGACCTTCATGCTCTTCCCCGTTCCAGGCGCAGAACCGAAGTGGAAAAAAAGGTGCAGCAGCTGCTGCCCGAGCTGATCGAGCACGCCACGCCCTGCGTGGTCGAGACGCTGAAAAAGTGCGTAGAAAACAGCATCCAGCTGGCGCAGGATACCGTCGCCCATCAAAAGTCGGTATGGAGCCGCGCCCTTGAAGAATCCCACCAGAAATACCCCTGGGAGCAGCAGTCAGAAGAAAAAGAAAACACTCTGGCCCGGGACCTTGCCGCAGTGCGGGCCGTGTTGTCCGATTGCGAAGCAATCCAATCCCCCGGGGAACGATAGAAGAGCTGGGGCAGCCTATTTTTTCGTCAGAAAGGTATGTACATAGGAATGGTGCGCAAAACCGAGAGACAGCAACGGCAGATAGAGGGATTTTCCGCTTATCTTGGTAAACTGAGCGAAGCTATGCGCAAATACCAGAACCAGCCTGCTGCTCGCCGGGTGGAGGAATTCCGCCGACAGTTTGCCGAAAAGGTAAATGACTTCTTCCGGGAAAACCGCAAACTGGAGGTTGCCGTCATCGGGCAGGTCAAGGCTGGCAAATCCTCGTTTCTCAACACGCTGTTGTTTGACGGCAATCCGGTTCTGCCCAGCGCCTGCACCCCCAAAACCTCGGTGTTGACCCGCATCGAATATGGGGAGCAGAACCGCCTTCTGGTCGACTACCTCTCCGCCGAAGAGTGGGAAAGCCTGAATAAACTTGCCCATTCCCAGCTGGCCACGCCGCAGGCACGGGCTGCCCGGGACACGGTGGGCCTGGCGCAATCCGTCAATACCCCGCTGGAGCGGTGTTTTTCTCTCCGGCACGAAATCTTGGATTTGGAGCAGAACGCCGAACTGTCCAAGCGGCTGAACGATTACATCGGCGAGGACGGCGTCTACACCCCGGCGGTAAAGAGCCTGACGTTGCAGGTAAAGGCCGAGGGTTTGAAAGGAATATCGGTGGTGGACACGCCGGGGCTCAACGACCCGCTGTATTCCCGCACCGAAAAGACGCGCCGGTACCTGGAATCCTGCGACGTGGCGTTTCTGCTTTCCCGCAGCAGCTGTTTTTTGGACGCAAGCGACCTTAAGCTGCTTGCGCTGCAGCTGCCCCATAAGGGAATTAAGAGTCTGGTGCTGGTGGGCAGCCAGTTTGACAGCGTGCTCATCGACGCCCTGCCCGACTTTAACTCCCTGGAGGAGGCCATCGACGCTTCGGCGGCGGAGCTGTGCGCCCACGCCCGCATGGCGGTGGAACAATCGGTCCGCGCCCTGCGCCGGGAGGGGTATCCCCCCGTGGCGTTGGAAGTCATCGAGCATTGCGAAAAGCCGGTGTTTGTATCGGCGCTGGTGGAGGGAATGCTCGGCAAGAGCGCAGGGGAATATACAGAGCAGGAAACACTGGTGCTCCGCCAACTTGGCTGCCACGGAGCACCCACTGAGGAGCAGCTTAGAAGAATTTCCAATTTCGGCGAGATTCGGGACTTGTTTGACCGCTTGACCCTCCAAAAGGACGCGCTGATGCAACAGAAAGCGGAGGCGCTGGTGGTATTTGCCCAAAGCGAATTGAAGCTGCTGCTTTCGGGCCACGGCGCAGTTCCGCGGAAACTTCCAAAAAGCACAGCTGCCCCGACTTGCGCTTGACTTCGTCGGGTATTTGGGCAAGACATTCCTCCAATTGGGCAAAATCCTGCTCGTCCATATAGCTGACACAAAACCTACTTAAAAGAGCGGTTGCCTGCGTGTATTTCTGCTCCTGGAGCGGTTCGATAATTTTCTCATAGTTTTGCATGCTCATCACCTCCGATATTCCCGTTACCTAGCAGCAGAACATTAATCAGTTCTTTGGTTGTAACCTGGACTTCTCCGTTTCCCCAGATCACATAATCACCGTCGGTGATGGCCGTTTTGAACAGGTTTTCATCCCGGAGACTATAGAAGCGCGCGGTTTCCAGCTTGTTGGACAAATCGACGATGGCTACACTGCCTGAGGTCAGTTCCATAAATAATCATTTTGGAAGAATGTTTTTTGTCTTTACCGTCAGCAAAAGAGGTAAAAAGAAAAAAGAGGCCGAATGCTTTGATTCGACCTCTTCGCAATGTTTTTTCGATGAAACAACGAGGAGCCTGTGAAATCACAGGCTCCTCGTTTGGTGGGAGATGGTGGATTCGAACCACCGAAGGCAATGCCAACAGATTTACAGTCTGCCCCCTTTGGCCACTCGGGAAATCTCCCATAACTTCCAGCCAAATCCGCTGTGCTTTACCCAGCGGTGGAGCTGGTGGACGGACTCGAACCCCCGACCTGCTGATTACAAATCAGCTGCTCTACCAACTGAGCTACACCAGCGCAGCGAAACTTATTATATCATCAACCTTCCACCTTGTCAACTAAAGAAAGAGATTTTTTCCCAAATTAAATTTATGACATTTTCCCGCATTCTCTTTGAATGAAAAGATTGCCTTTTTATGGGGCGTTGTGATAAGATAGCTAAAATACAATTGCATTATACTGCGAAAGGCGGACATGGTCAAATGAATCAGAGATTAATCCGGGTGGCAACAGGCAAAGAGCCTGCAGATTGCATTCTGAAAAACGCTCGGGTATTCAATGTATTTACAGGCGAAATCATCGAAACGGACGTGGCCATTGCCGATGGACGGATTGCCGCCCTTGGAAACTACAGCGATGCCGCCGAGGTTGTGGACCTTGCCGGGCGTTATCTGGTGCCCGGTTTTATCAATTCCCATTGTCACGTGGAATCCTCGATGGTGACTCCCCCCGCTTACTGCGCGGAGGAACTGCGCCACGGCGTCACCACCCTGATTACCGACCCCCACGAGGTTGCCAACGTGGCTGGGGTCGCGGGAATCCGCTTTATGCTGGAATCCACCCAATCGTTGCCCATCAACTACTATGTGCAGCTTCCCTCCTGCGTCCCCGCCACTCCCTTTGAACACGCGGGAGCTATTCTTTCCGCCGGCGATTTGGCTCCCCTGTTGGAAGAAAGCCGGGTGCTGGGGCTGGGAGAGATGATGGATTATCCGGGAGTGGTGACCTGCAAAACCGATAAGATGGAAAAACTGGCCATGGCTCAGGGAAGAGTGGTGGACGGTCACGCTCCCCGATTAACCGGACGGGAGCTTTGTGCTTACGTTGCGGCCGGCATCAGCAACGACCATGAGAGCACCACCTTTGCGGAAGCGCTGGAAAAAATGCGCCTTGGTCAGGCCATCCTGGTCCGGGAGGGCAGCGCCTCCCGCAATCTGGAGGCCATTTTGTCCGGCTTTATCCAAAGAGGAATCTCCCCTCGCTTCGCCGCCTTCTGCTCCGACGACAAGCACCTGGCGGACCTGCGCCGGGAAGGCAGCATCCGCCACTGTCTGCGCAAGGCCATCGCCTTGGGGCTTCCCGTGGCGGACGCCTACCGGATGGCAACCATCAACGCGGCCCATATCTTCCGGCTTTACGATTTGGGGGCCGTGGCTCCCGGCTACCGGGCCGACTTGGTGGTGCTGGACAACCTGGAAGAGGTCTCGGTTCAGGCCGTTTACAAGGACGGCGTCCCGGTCGACCCGGACCAGGTGGCGGCCAATACCGGAACCGGCTCCTTCCCAAAATCGGTGAATTTGGCTCCCGTTCAGCAAAAGGACCTGGCTCTGCCCTCTTTGGACCCCTTCCCCGTAGTGGAGGTGCTGGGCGGGCAGATTGTCACCCGTAAGCTGCTGTTGTCCCAGGAAGAAGCACTTCGCCAACTGGAGCAAGGGCAGCTTTGCAAGCTGGCCGTATTGGAGCGGCATCACGCCACCGGAAACGTGGGGGTGGGATTGCTGGCAGGCTACGGCCTGCGGGACGGCGCCGTCGCCACCACGGTGGGCCACGACTCCCACAACCTGATTGTGGTGGGCACCAACGACCAGGACATGCTGGTGGCCATCGGGGAGCTGGAACGGATACAGGGTGGCGTGGCTCTGGTGCAGAAGGGCAAGGTAACCGCCTCCCTGCGCCTGCCCGCCTACGGGCTGATGACCGACCTGCCGGCGGAGGAATTTCTCCCTGAGCTGGAGAAGATGCTGGAGCAGCTCCGTCAGGCCGGCATTCCCCAAGACATCGACCCTCTGGTAACGTTGAGTTTTTTGGCTCTGCCCGTCCTGCCGGAAATCCGAGTGACGGATATGGGCATCTTCCACGTCAGCACCTTTACCTTTCTGGGAGACTGATTGTCCCAGCGCAAAAGGCACAGCCCACTGCAACCGCAGTCACGGCGTCAATCGTGGCATTGACATCTAGGTGGGCCAAAGCAGGAACAAAAGAGGCGTGTGCATGCACACGCCTCTTTTATCACACGCTGAAAAGCGGGTTACTCCGATTTGTTCTCCATCTTCCTGCCGGTGATTTTTTCCCGGTAGGCTTTGGCGGCCTGCTCGTTTTTGTTGTCCCCGAACTCGTAATACACTCTGCCTGCCAGCGCATCGGGCAGATACTGCTGCTCCACATAGTGGTTGGGATAGTCGTGGGGGTACCGGTACCCTCCCCTGCCCAGTTTTTGGGCGCCGCTGTAATGGGTGTCCCGCAGCGTCATGGGAATGGAGCCAATCTCTGTGTTTTTGATGTCGTCCATGGCGGCCCAGATGGCTTTGGCGCAGGAGTTGGATTTGGGGGCGGTTGCCAGCAACACCACCGCCTCGGCCAGGGGAAGCTGGGCTTCTGGCAGGCCAAGCTGAAGGGCCGCGTCCACGCAGGACTTGACGATGGTGATGGCCTGGGGATAGGCAAGGCCGATGTCCTCGGCGGCGATGACCAGCAGCCGGCGGCAAGCCGACAGCAAATCCCCCGCCGAAAGCAGGCGCGCCAAATAATGAAGGGCGGCATTTTCATCGGAGCCGCGAATGGATTTCTGAAAAGCGGAAAGAATGTCATAGTGCTCGTCGCCATTCCGGTCATACCGCATATTGCTGCGTTGGCTGACCTGTTTGGCGTCCTCCATCCGGATGGTGCGGACCCCGTCTTTGGAGGTTGCGGCCAGCCAACACAGTTCGGTGGCGCCGAGTGCTTTTCGCACGTCGCCGCCGCAGGTGACCGCCAGATAGTGGAGCACCTCATCGTCCATTTGAGGGGTCTCCCCCGACTCCTTGCCCAAAATGTCCAGCGCCCGGCGGATGGCCTTTTTCACTTCCTCGGGCTCCACCGGCTTGAATTCAAAGACGGTGGAACGGCTGAGGATGGCGTTGTAAATGTAAAAATAGGGGTTTTCGGTGGTGGAGGCGATGAGGGTGATTTCCCCCGTCTCGATGTATTCCAACAGCGTCTGCTGCTGCTTCTTATTGAAATACTGGATTTCGTCCAGATAGAGGATGACCCCGTTGCGCCCGTCGATGGTGTCCAGTTCTTCCAGCACCGCCCGGATGTCGGCGGTGGAGGCGGTGGTGCCGTTGAGCTTGTGGAGCTTTTTCCCCACCGAGCCGGCGATAATCCGGGCCACCGTGGTCTTTCCCACGCCGGATGGGCCGTAGAAAATCAAATTGGGCACCCGGCCGCTTTCCACCACTTTGCGCAGCAAGGAACCGGGGCCTATCAGTTCCTTCTGGCCCACAACTTCGTCCAACGTCTGGGGCCTCAGCCGGTCTGCCAGCGGTTTGCTCATCATTGGAATCCTCCCGGGGACTGTGATGCTCTCGTTCCTGTCCCTCTTACAATTTTAATGTATCACAGCTTAGGTGATGCGGCGCATGATGTTCACCAAATCCCGGGCCACTATCTCCGAAGCAGGAGCATCGCTGCTCAACGGCTCCAGGGTATTGAACACCCGGTTGCGCACATTGGAAAAGTCGGTGAGCATGCTCAGGCCGGGAATACCGATTTCGTTGAGAAGCTGCTGCTCCCGTTCCACCTGCCGGTCGTCGATGAAATTGAACAGATAGGCGCAAAGCTCCTGAATTCCCGCCTGCTGGGCCGGCGAAAGGCTGTCCAAAAAGTCGGCGCGGGCCAGCAGCCATACCGGCACCGTATGGTGTCCGCAAAGCAAAAGGTAGGAATCTTTGGGAAGCTCCGACAGGGCGGCCAGCTCCTCCAGGGTAACCTCCAGGCCCGATATCTCGTCCTCTTCATAAAGCTTTAATTTTTCCTGCATGGTAAAGGCATTGACCGTTCGAACTCCGAGCCTTCCCAACGCTTGCTGCAGCTCCGGGTCCTCCCCCACCGCCATGGCGGCGCCTTCCAAATGCAGATAGTTGGTGACTGGGAAGTCCGTTACAAAATGCCGGGTTCCCTGATAAAAGGCCGCCAGAGGAACCAAGTCCTCCTCCTCTTTTAGGGACCTGCCCAACAGGGAAAGGGTTTCGGACGCGTTGGCCCGCATGGTAAAATTCCGGTAACCGGTGTACAGAAAAGAGGAGGCCGTCGCCTGCAAGGGCCTGGAAAAGCTCAACTGCCCTTTTTGGTCCAAAAAGCCGACCTGAGCCTCGCCATTGAGCAGCAGGTTTTGGGGCGATTCGCTTTCCACCACCGTCATTTGGATGGAGCCCTGACTGATGCCTCCCAGCTCCTTGCAAAAGTAAGCGGCTGCCGCCCGAAGAACCTCGGAGGCATCCTTTGAGATGACGAAGGCCATCTCCCGGGCATCTCCCCGGGGCGGCAGGACAGTATCGGGGGCGGAATTGGCGTTGGTGCCGTACATCTGCCATACCCTTCCCTGATTGGTGGGGACAGGGGTGCAGGCGCAAAGCAGTACAAACAGGCAAAGCACCGCCAACAGTCTGCTTTTCACAACCTTCCCACCTTTCCGCCGCATTTAATTCATTGAACCAGCAATCAGCAATCATATTATACACATTTCCCAGGCTGTTGCAAAGCTTTCCCGGACAACCCTTGACGGTTTTGCGAAAAAGGTACTATAATAAGTCGATGGGTAATCATTCCAGCAGCAAAAACTGTATACCCGAAGCTGTTGAAAGAGTACCCCGGAACGTAAGTGTGATGGAAAAGAAAGAAAACTTTTTGTACCCCATTGGAATGCGCAACATCAAAACCGCCCTGGCGGTGTTTATGGTGCTGCTATGCTACCAGCTGCTTCACCGCAACACTGCCTTGCTGGCCGCCACGGCCGCCATCATCTGCATGCAGGACAGCGTGGAAAAAACGCTTGCCAACGGGCTTAACCGCCTGGTGGGAACCAGCGCAGGCGCTTTCATCGGCATGCTGTTGCTGTACTGCAAGCAAGCTTTGGGCATCCAACCCCTCATTTTGCTGTTTGCGCCCTTGGGGATCATCTTAATCATTTGGTTTTGCAATCTAATTCACAAACCCCAGGCAGTGGTCATCAGCTGCATCGTTCTGCTGATTATTTTGCTGGAGCAAAGCTCACAAGAGCCTTTGATTTACAGTGTCAACCGTTTGTTGGACACTTTGTTCGGCATTGTCGTTGCGTTTGTCATTAACCGGTATATATGCAATCCATCTCAAAACGACCAGAAAGGTGAGGAACCGTAATGTATGCAGATTTGTTAGATTCCCTGGGTTACATTAAGGCACATGACAAGGAAGTGGGGGACGCCATGCAGTTGGAGTTGGACCGTCAGCGCCGCAACCTGGAGCTGATTGCCAGCGAGAACATTGTTTCTCCCGCCGTTTTGGCCGCGGCAGGCAGCATTCTGACCAACAAGTACGCCGAGGGGTATCCCGGCAAGCGCTATTACGGCGGATGCCAGTGCGTGGATATTGTGGAGAACATCGCCATCGAGCGGGCCAAGAAAATCTTCGGAGCCGCTTTTGCCAATGTTCAGCCCCATTCCGGCGCCCAAGCCAACGAAGCGGCCTACACTGCCCTGTTAAATCCCGGCGATACGGTGCTGGGTATGAATCTGGCTCAGGGAGGACATCTGACTCACGGTTCCCCCGTCAACTTTTCCGGCAAGCTCTACCGCTTTGTCGCCTACGGGGTGGACAGCCAAACCCACCGCATTGACTACGACGCTGTCCGCGCCCTCGCCAAGGAGCACCGCCCCAAGCTGATTGTGGCCGGCGCCAGCGCCTACCCCCGTATCATCGACTTTGAAAAGTTTTCCGAAATTGCCAAGGAAGTAGGGGCTTACCTCATGGTGGACATGGCCCACATCGCGGGGCTGGTGGCCGCCGGGCTGCACCCCTCCCCTGTTCCCTATGCCGACGTGGTCACCACCACCACTCACAAGACCCTGCGGGGCATTCGGGGCGGACTTATTCTCTGCAACGACCCGGAAATTGCCAAGAAAATCGATAAGGCCGTCTTCCCCGGCACTCAGGGCGGCCCGTTGATGCACATCATCGCCGCCAAGGCGGTGGGCTTTGGGGAAGTGCTGAGCAGCGACTTCAAAGCCTATCAGCAGGCCGTGGTCAACAACAGCAAGGCGCTGGCTCAGGCGTTGATGGACAAGGGCTTCGACCTGGTGTCCGGCGGAACCGACAACCACCTGATGCTGGTGGACCTGACCCGGATGAACCTCACCGGCAAGGACTTCGAGCACATGCTGGACGAAGTGTATATCACCGTCAACAAGAACTCCATCCCCAACGAGCAGCGCAGCCCCTTTGTGACCAGCGGCATCCGCATCGGCACACCGGCCGTCACCACCCGGGGACTGGGCATCGAGGAAATGAAAATCATCGCCGACTGCATTTACAAAGTGGCCGTTGACTTTGCCGGCAACGCCGACTCCGTCCGCGCCACCGTCACCGAACTGCTCCAGAAATATCCTCTCTACCAGTAACCTCCACGAAAGGTCGGATAGCATTGGCTTTGTTTGTTGGCAACCTTCGCTCCGAAACCCTTGGGATGGAAACCCAGGTGGTTCTGATGCTGCCCCAGGACCGGTACCGCGGAGACTCTCCCTGCAAAGTGATGTATCTTCTGCACGGACTTGGGCAAAATGCCAGTAGCTGGCATCGGCACTCCAACCTGGAGCTGATGCTGCAAGACCAAAACGTAGTGGTGGTGATGCCGGAGGTACAGCGCAGCTTTTACTGTGATATGGTTCATGGCAACAGCTATTTTTCCTATATCACCCAGGAGCTGCCGCAGTTTGTATCTCGCACGTTAAACGTCAGTCACAGGCGGGAGGACACCATCATCGCCGGGCTTTCCATGGGAGGGTTTGGAGCGTTAAAATGCGGGCTTTCCCACCCGGAAATTTACGGAGCTTGCGCCAGTTTTTCCGGCGCCCTTAGCATCCCCTATGTGCTGGATGTGGTATCCACAAAGCCCTGGCTGCTGAAGGAAATCCAAGGGGTTCTGGGGGCGGACACCCCCCTGCTGCCGGAAAACGATTTGGTGGCCCTCGCCCAGAAGGTAGCTCAACTGCCGCCTTCTCAGCGGCCCCGCATTTATTGCAGCTGCGGAACCTCCGACGACCTGTATGCCGTCAACCGCGATTTTGCAGCCCAAATGGAAGCTCTCCCCCTGGATTTTACCTTCCAGGAATGGGAGGGCGACCACAACTGGATTTTCTGGAATCAGTCCCTTTCCAAAATGCTCAAACATTTTTTGGAAATTTCTACTGTTTATTCCTAAATTTCGCTAGACTGTACCAATTTGATATAGTATACTATTGTTAAAACAAGACTATAAAAAGAGAGGTGCGCATGATGAATCTGAAAGGAACAAAAACCGAAAAGAACTTGATGGACGCTTTTTCCGGCGAATCCCAGGCCCGCAACAAGTACACCTACTACGCCTCCAAGGCAAGAAAAGAAGGTTATATCCAAATCGCCAACATTTTTGAAGAAACCGCCAACAACGAAAAAGAGCACGCCAAGATTTGGTTTAAGCTGCTCCACGGCGGCGATATTGGAACCACTTCCGACAACCTGGTGGACGCTGCCAAAGGCGAGCACTACGAGTGGGAAGAGATGTACGCCAACATGGCCAAGGAAGCCGAAGAAGAAGGCTTTACCGACATCGCCCGTCTGTTCCGCGCGGTAGCCGCCATCGAAAAGCGCCACGAGGAGCGTTATCTCACCCTGCTGCAGAACATCGAGCAGAACAAGGTGTTCAAGAGAGAGGAAAAGGTGTTCTGGATTTGCACCAATTGCGGCCATGTCTACGAGGGAACCGAAGCTCCCGCCAAGTGCCCGGTCTGCAGCCATCCTCAGGCCTATTTTGAAATCCACAAGGTCAACTATTAATCGTCCGCAATAATCTTTCCAGTTTTCTGGTGCCTCAATGCAGCAAACAGTGCCGGTTTCGCCCACTGATTAGCTGGAACATCATTGGGGCACTGCCCCTTTCTTGGAGGTTTTTATGAATATCGTCAAGCTGTTGCTTCTCACCCTTCTTCCCGCTGTCGTTCTGGGCTGCCTGGTGGGGATTTTCGTGGGAAAATACAAAATCAAAAAGGAATCCGGGCAGATTCGCTCGATTCTCAATACCCGCCAGCGCATTCTCTATTCCGCCAGCATTCTCATCGGCATTTGCTGCATTTTGTTCGCCATTTTCTATTCTCCCCAGCAGGATACCGGAGATATGGGAATGGACCCCGGCTATTACGAGCCAGGCATGGAACCGGATATGGAGCCCGGCATGGAAGGCCCCGACGGCGAAGTGGGAATCTTTGAGGGAGAGGCGCCCTTAGAGGAAGACGCCCTGCCGGAAGAACCCATCGACTATGAGGAGCCGGCAGCCGACGGCGCAGGGGATTCTGCGGATACAGCGGAGGAAGCTCCTCAACCTCAGCCGGCGCCACAGCCTCGGGTTGCCGTGACCAAAGACGCCATCGCCATGTAGGGAGCGTCTGCCACCCTGAGGTTTCACAGCTTCGATGGATACATAAATAATATAGAAAACGTCCCGGAAATGCCGGGGCGTTTTTTGTTCACCAACAATTACATGTTTTTCGTCCAAGCTTTTTCATATAACTAAAACCTGAAGAAAAAGTCTTGGAGGGATAGTATGCCTGTCCGATTGACGGCTTTGATCCTGTGTTTTCTGCTGGTGTTTTCGGTGGGCGCCCATGCCGCGGAACCGGAGCGGCGCCCTGTCAACATCAAATGGGTGGACTTTACCATTCCGGCGTCTGCCATGAGCAGGGCCATGGATTACGATATCAAAACCTACGGAGAGGAAATGCACCTGGACTGGATTGCCATCCTTGCCATTTTGGGGACCCGCTACGGCGGAGACTGGAGCCATTACAAAGCCAGAGAAATGGACAAGGTGGTTTCCCGTCTGAAAGAGGGAGAAACGCCGGAGGAGATTCTGAAAGGCTACCAGAACTACGACTACTATTACACGGCTTATCACGCAGTGCTGGGCAATTTTTTGGGGGTGCACCAGCGGGAGGTTCCCAGCAAAGAAAAGCCCGGCGAGGTGGTGCTGCGGGAGCAGTACGGGCTCAAAGCCTACTCCCCTATTGCCGCCAACTACAGCTTCAGTCATTTTCGAGACTTTGGAACCGCCCGCAACTACGGATACCGGCGTCTCCATTTCGGCAACGACCTCTGCGGCTCGGTGGGCACCCCCATCATTGCGGTGGAGGGCGGCATCATCGAAGAATTGGGCTGGAACCAGTACGGAGGCTGGCGGGTGGGAATTCGCAGCTTTGACCGATTGCGCTATTACTACTACGCCCACCTGCGAAAAGACCACCCCTGGCCGGAGCATCTCGAAAAGGGCATGCCGGTGCAGGCTGGGGATGTCATCGGCTATATGGGAATGACCGGCTATTCCACCAAAGAAAATGTCAACGGCATGAAGATACCCCACCTGCATTTTGGAATGCAACTGGTGTTTGACGAATCCAAAAAAGACGCCCCCACCCAGCTTTGGATTGACGTCTACGATATAGTGGAGCTGCTAAACCGCAACCGGGCAACGGTGGTCCGCAGCGAGCAAAGTAAGGACTACACCCGAAAATACCGCCTGTATGACGTTCATTTCCCCTATGGCGATTAACGCGCGCTCCGGCGGCATGTACAAGTCCCAAAAGGGCCTGATTCGGCTTGCCTTATAAGGGCTCTAAACATCCGACCATCGGAACCGGTGATGGTCATTTGCCTGCCAAAACATTTGTAACCCTCCGGCGTTTTTTCACAAAAGCTCCAAACACGCAGCGAGCCTCCTGCCGAAGATGACAGGAGGCTGTATGTCTTTTCTCTCACTGGTGTGGGCAGTTACAGTTCTATGTACGATTTCAACCATCGACGGCGCCGGGCAGCGGTATTCCGCGGTCACGGTAGTAATTGTTGGCCTGGGCCGTCAGGGCGGTCCAGGTGGCGCATCCCACAATGCCGTCGGCAGTCAGGCCGTTTTTCCGCTGGAACGCCTGGACGGCGCTGCGGGTTTTGGGGCCGAATACGCCGTCGATGGACACATTGGCGATGCCGATGGTTTGCAGGGCGTCCTGAAGGGTGGCTACATACACGCCCCGCATTCCCTCCCGCAGCAGGGGGTATCCGGCGGAGCAGGCCGGCGGCCCCAGCCTTCTGTCCATGTGGACCCAAGTGGGTGTCAGGGAAGCAGGTTCCACATATCCCCAAACCCCCAGGCTTTGGGCCAGGTTCCGCAGCTGATTGCGCTGGGCATTGTCCAGGTTTTGCGCGACGTCGAAAGCCATTCCGGCGTAGTGTTGGGATTGGTCGGCGTGTCCCCCTTCCCCGATGCGGCGGAAGGCATACCCCACATAAATGGGTTTGCCCCAAGCGGAGCGGGTCCGGTTCCACGCATACATGGCCCTGCGGTCGGTCCAGACAATGTTGGATTTGGATTTGCCTCGAAATTCTCTCACTGTCAGCGTATTGCCCTCCACATAGGGCATGGCCTGATAAAGCTCCCGATGATAGCGCTCCATCCGGCCGGTCTGATTGTTGTAAACCAGTACCGTAATCATATGTAAATCCTCTTTTCCCTTTGGCGTTTTCTTACGTAATACAATATATGCGCGCCAAAGAAATGAGTGAAAAGAGGGGCGGCAATCCTTGGTTTTCGGCAAAAAAATAGCCGGACAGAACATCTGCCCGGTTTTAAAATTCTACACTATGCCGTAGCGTAGCGGTTACAGGCCACATCCACCAGCTCTCCGCTGACATCCACCGTGTGGAACTGCTTATGGGGGAATTCCTTCCACAAATCGTACAGTACGCTGTTGTGAGAGCTGGGCATGCCGGTTACCACCGCGGAACAATCATACTGTGCAATCACTTCCCGCATAACCGCCAGTTTGTCACCGGTGAAAACGATACGCATCGTAGCCCCAACCGTTTTTGCCAGATTGTAAAGGTAATCGATGGCTTGGGGATTCAGTTCATATTCGGAATCCAGGATTTCTATGATGTTCAGCTCGGTTTTGGTTTCCTCCGCCACAATTCGGGCTGCATAAATAATCCTGTCGCAACTGTACTGATTGGTGACAAAAACTACGGTTTTGGCCATGGTATTCCTCCTTGCCATGTCACAATAATCGGACTGCTCCTTCAAAGGGACAAAGGTGCCGGCTGACCGTGGACATTGCACTGAAAGTCTACTTTAGCCCGACGGTTACATTATACTGGAAAATTGTGAATAATCTATGATATCTCCACTAATAATTCTGATAAATTATTGCGGAATATGAAAATGGCCTCCCTTTATACCCCCATCCTGCCATTGAATCTGTACAGAAGTTCGGGTATAATGGGGATTAACTGGAGGGGGGAATTGCCTTGTCATCTGCCCGGCAAGATACCTGGTACCAACTGGACAACGCCGCCAATCTGTTTCCCGCCGTCAGCGGCGATAAAAACACCAATGTGTTCCGCCTTTCCTGCGAGCTGCGGGAACCGGTTCAAAAAGATTGGTTGCAGCAGGCCGTCAATACCGCTCTGCGCTCCTTTCCCCACTTTAGGGTGGTGATGCGCAGGGGGCTGTTCTGGCACTACCTGGAGCCCACCGACCTTTCGCCGGTGGTGGAGCAGGAGCACACCCGGCCCTGCAGCCGCATTTTTTACAAAGGCGTCAAGGACCTGCTGTTTCGGGTGACCTATTACCGAAAACGGATTAATTTGGAGG
>JAKPGH010000056.1 GCA_029550985.1 Bacillota bacterium | reverse complement strand
GAGTTCATTGTCTGCGACGAGCCGATTTCCGCGCTGGACGTATCCATTCAGGCGCAGGTCATCAATATGCTTAAGCATCTGCAGAAGGATATGGGCCTGACATATATGTTCATCGCCCACGATCTCTCGATGGTCAAATATATCTCGGATCGCATCGGCGTACTGCATATGGGTCATCTGGTGGAGACCGGTACCACCGACGAAATCTTCGATAATCCGGTGCACCCCTACACCCAGAGCCTCCTCAGCGCCATTCCGCGCCCCAATCCCCGGGTGGAAAAGTCCCGCACCGCCAAGAGCTATGACTACAAGGCTCAGGGCGTCGACTACCACAAGGGCACCCAGCACCATCTGGGCGGGCAGCACTACGTTCTGGCTACCGACGAGGAGTTCCGTCAGTGGACCGGACGCTGAAACGGTACGGTCCAACCGAATCCGAATAGCTGCCGATTCCTCTGTAAACAAACCGAAAGAAAGCGCCAAAGACGGATTTCCGCCTTCGGCGCTTTTTTGTATCCCCTAACGAGTGCGCGGCCAACGGCCGAGTGAATGTTTGAAAATAAAGCAAAGCAGAGAATATCCAACCAGACAGCGGAGCAGAAAAGCCTGCCGACAGAGACGGAGCGCTAAATCGAAAAACTGTGATGAAACAACCGGCTTGCGATTTTCCAAAGAAAATGAAAAATCCGCTAAATCATTCGATCTAGCGGATTTTCTGGTGGAGACGGAGGGATTCGAACCCTTGACCTTACGGATGCGAACCGTACGCTCTCCCAACTGAGCTACGCCCCCACACATGAAGCTGTCCAAATACAAGTGTTATTATACCTTAAGAACACGCAGGTGTCAATATTGACCATGGAAATGAAATAGATACGAAAAAGGAAGTTTACCCGAGAAAAACAATGAAATCGCAAGGCTTGGTGCAAAATGTTTCCGCCTTTATCGAAAATACTTGATAAATGAATAATTTGCTGTAATAATAGATGAGGACAATCACTTCCAAAAACGAAAGGACGGTGGATGAAAAATGAGCGACAACCCTGAAGGTAGTCACCGAAAACGCGGGGGAGAAATGCCGTTTTCGTCACCGGTGCTGCTCCCTCAGAAAAGGGGGAATTTATTTGGAAGAAGTGCGTATCGAAGAACTGACGCCCCTGATTTTGCAGATGCTCAGGGACAAAAACTTTAAAGGACTGAAAGATGAACTGTCAGCCCTTTATCCTATGGACATCGCGGAGGTGTTCGACGAATTAGAGCCGGAAGACTGCGTCATTCTCTTCCGGCTGTTGCAAAAAGACAAAGCCGCCGAAGTGTTTTCCTACTTAAGTCCTCAACGGCAGAAGGACATTGTCGGCGCCATTCATGTCAGTCTGCTCAACTACATCTTCAACGAGCTGTACTTCGACGACAAAATCGACTTCCTGGAGGACATGCCCGCCAACTTCGTCAAAAAGCTGATTGCGACGGCGCCTCCCGAAGAGCGCGGGCTGATCAATCAGTTCCTCAACTATCCCGAAAATTCCGCCGGCTCCCTGATGACCATCGAATTTACCGACCTGAACAAGAACATGACGGTAAAGGAAGCGCTGGCCCACATCAAGCAGACGGCGGTGGACAAGGAAACCATCTACACCTGCTACGTACTGGACGACACCCGGCGGCTGGAGGGAATCGTCTCCCTGCGGCGCCTTGTTCTTTCGGATGAAGACCAAATCATCTCCGACATTATGACCAAAGACGTGGTGCTTTGCGGCACCAACGACGACCAGGAGCAGGTGGCCGACCTCTTTAAAAAGTACGACTTGATGGCCATCCCGGTGGTGGACTCGGAACAGCGCCTTGTGGGCATCATCACCATCGACGACATCGTGGACGTCATCGAGCAGGAAAACACCGAGGACTTCCTCAAGATGGCGGCCATGGCCCCTTCCGACGACGCCTATCTGGATACCGGAGTGTTCACCCTGGCAAAGCAGCGCATTCCCTGGCTGCTGATTCTGATGATATCCGCCACTTTTACAGGAGCCATCATCGGCTATTACGAAAACCTTTTGTCCACGGCTGTGGTTCTAACCGCCTTTATCCCCATGTTGATGGACTCGGGAGGCAACGCCGGCAACCAGAGTTCCACTTTGGTGATTCGTGGCATTGCCTTGGGGGAAATATCCTTGCGGGAATGGCCCAAGGTTATGTGGAAAGAATTCAGGGTCAGCCTGATTGCCGGAGCGATTTTGGCCACGGTAAACTTCCTTCGGATGATGGTGTTTGGCAACGGGGACTTCATGATTAAGTTCACCGTTTGTATCACGCTGTTTTTTGCGGTGGTCATCGCCAAGCTGATTGGCGGCCTTTTGCCTATCGCCGCAAAGGCTCTCAAGCTGGACCCCGCCATTATGGCGGGACCCTTCATCACCACTTTGGTGGATGCCATCGTGCTCTTCATCTATTTTAGCATCGCCAACGTGTTGATTTTTTAATTTTTGCAACACAGCCTGCGAACAGGCACAGCGCTGGTCCTTTGGCAACCCTGCGGCATTGTAAAAGTTGGAGGCGTTCCCGCCATTTGATGGAAATATCCATGGAATCGCCACAATTTTTTTAATTTTTTTCAACTTTTATAGAATGTCCTACGGTTTGTTTTACAAGGCGCAACCTCTGCTTGACCTGTTTTCAGAATGGTGTTAAGATTGTTTTAAATGTGTCAATTCATTCAGAAAGGAGTAGCACAGACTTATGATTTACTCCCACGAAGTCGAGCATATGTGTCCGGTGGCCAAGGGCGCATATCACGGCCCCGCTCCCATTCCTCAGGAAGGAAAATGGGTGCAGGCGAAAGAAATCAAGGACATTTCCGGCCTGACCCATGGTGTGGGTTGGTGCGCCCCTCAGCAGGGAACCTGCAAACTCACCCTCAATGTCAAGGACGGCATTATTGAGGAGGCTCTGGTGGAAACTGTGGGTTGCTCCGGCATGACCCACTCCGCCGCGATGGCTGCGGAAATTCTGCCCGGCAAGACCCTGCTGGAAGCTCTCAACTCCGACCTTGTTTGCGACGCCATCAACGTGGCCATGCGGGAACTGTTCTTGCAGATCGTGTACGGCCGCTCCCAGACCGCTTTCTCCGAGGGCGGACTGCCCATCGGAGCCAGCCTGGAAGACCTGGGCAAGGGCCTGCGCAGCCAGGTGGGCACCATGTTCGGCACCAAGGCCAAAGGCCCCCGCTACCTGGAAATGGCCGAAGGCTATGTCACCCGCATTGCGCTGGACAAGGACGACCAGATCATCGGCTACGAGTTTGTCCACCTGGGCAAGGTGATGAACGCGGTCAAGAAAGGCGTAGACGCCAACCAGGCCATCAAAGACGCTACCGGTACATACGGCCGTTTCGCCGAAGGGGTCAAGTTTATCGACCCTCGTGAAGAATAAGGGAGGTGAGAGATATGGCATTGTTTGAAAGCTATGAGCGCCGCATCGATAAAATCAACCGTGTGCTGCAAGAATACGGCATCGCCGACCTGCAGGAGGCGGAAAAGATTTGCCTGGACAAGGGCTTTTCTCCCGCTAAAATCGTCAAAGAAATTCAGCCCATTGCATTTGACAACGCTTGCTGGGCTTATGTGATGGGAGCTGCCATCGCCATCAAAAAGGGCTGCAAAACCGCCGCCGAAGCCGCCGAGGCCATTGGAATCGGCCTGCAGGCCTTCTGCATCGATGGCTCTGTGGCCGAGGACCGCAAGGTAGGTCTGGGCCACGGCAATCTGGCCGCCATGCTGCTGCGGGACGAGACCGAGTGCTTTGCCTTCCTGGCAGGACACGAGAGCTTTGCCGCCGCCGAAGGCGCCATCGGCATTGTCCGCAACGCCAACAAGAGCCGCAAAAAGCCTCTGCGGGTTATCCTCAACGGTTTGGGCAAGGACGCCGCTCAAATCATCTCCCGGATCAACGGCTTTACATACGTGCAGACCCAGTTTGACTACGCCACCGGCAAGGTGCATATCGTAAAGGAAATCCCCTACTCCGACGGCGAGCGGAAGAATGTCCGCTGCTACGGCGCCGACGACGTTCGGGAAGGCGTGGCCATCATGCATCTGGAAAAGGTGGACATCTCCATCACCGGAAACTCCACCAACCCCACCCGGTTCCAGCATCCCGTCGCCGCCACCTACAAGAAAGAGTGCATCGAGATGGGCAAGAAGTACTTCTCCGTCGCTTCCGGCGGCGGCACCGGCCGCACCCTGCATCCCGACAACATGGCCGCCGGTCCTGCCAGCTACGGCATGACCGACACCATGGGCCGGATGCACTCCGACGCTCAGTTTGCCGGTTCTTCCTCGGTGCCTGCCCACGTCGAGATGATGGGCTTCCTGGGAATGGGCAACAACCCCATGGTCGGCGCTACCGTTGCGGTGGCGGTTGCCGTGGAGCAAGCCATGAAAGCCTAACACACCACATAACCATATGTCAAAAAGCCGCCTTTACGGCGGCTTTTTGATTTGGTTGCATAGCGGAGGAGCAAGGGCTGGATTTTTCGTTGGGAAGCAGCAAACTGCGCTGTTTGGCCTAGGCGGAAATTGCAAAGGCTGAGGTGGTAACGAAAGTATTCTGGAAAACCCTTTCCTGCTCAGGGGCCGAATTTCGAGGTGGGAAATGCGCTTCTGCGAAACAGCAGACAAGGGTCTTCGCTAAAGTCGCCATCCAACAGCTCCCTGGACGGGGCTCCTGCGCGAATGACGGGAATGGTCAACTGTATGTAGCGCTCCAAACTAATCACCGAAAAGAGTCCAATGGTGGCAAACACCGCCCGGTTGTTCTGCTGCGTCACGACCGAGGAATCGTTCTGCTCTGTGGCGGAGCCGTGTAAGTCGTCGGCGATAAAGATTTGCAGCACCACCGGCTCGCTGACCTGAACGGTGGCAATGGGAAGGTCGCCGGAAGTAAAGCCGTCCGAGCTGAAGGTTTTGACCCCGCCACAGCCGCCAAAGAGGACGCTGCGCTTGAGAAAACTGGTTCGCCCCACCAGTTCGATGGGATCGTCGCTGCCCGACATAAACAGGTGGCACCGCACCCGTATGACAAAGTTGCAGTCCACGGTGAAGCAACCGTCATTGAGTGGCACCGATTGAATGGCGAAGTTGACATCCTCCACCGTTGCGTCTACCGCTCGAATTGAGGCGCAACCTTCGATATAAGCCCGGGCATCCTCGTTAAACACAATTTGTAAATCTTCCATACAATCTCTGCTTCTGCGGGCGTCCAGCACCTGTCGCGCCAAAATTCTGGCCGCCCTTCCCTGCGCTGTCTGTCCGCCAGAGCGGAATGCTCTGCTTTCTGCCATATGTAGCGCCTCCTAAATTCAGTCAATAACAAGATTACAGTCTATTTTATGGTGAAGGGCTGTTTTTGGTGCGCAAACAAGTGATTTCCTTTCCATTTTTCAAAAAATTTGACGCGGCAGCCCCTTCCTTGAAGCGAAGATTTTGTCCCGACGGATGGAATAATCGTTATCGAAAATACCTGAAAAAATTGGAAGAACTTTTGGCTGGAATTCCAAAGGCTCATCACTCCTTGGGTTGCAGGGAGCCAAACATTACCACCCCCGCTCTTTTCATTTCCTGTAGTTTTTCTTAACTCTTTGGTAAACATATGAGTGTTAAGTTTTATCCGTTCCGTTACACTTTGAAATTTAACAGTTTGTGGCAGGACGAAAGCAAACTGTAAAGGTCGGCGCCGGTGCAACGTCGGAAATGGGATACCGATGCCGCAGGCGGATAAAGCTTAACAAATAAAGAATTAGGAGGAACTAGCGATGAAAAAAGCATTTTCTCTGCTGCTTGCGCTGGCTTTGACCCTGATTATGGGCATTGGCGTTTATGCAGCAGACCCGGCTCAAGAAGTGGACGGAGATTTGGACCAAATCCCCATGCCTTTGGAGAACAATCTTTTGGGAGCAAGAAGCCTGGTCTATGCCTCTGAAGGCATGGTAAACATCGACCAGGGCGAACTGTTCCTGGTTATGGACGACCGCATTGTTGAGCCTGAAATGCTGCTGAAACCCGATTCCGAGTACACCATGGACGTGTACTATGCCGACGCGGATGTCACCAACTTTGACGTGACCAGCAGCGTGGCTGCCAACACCGACTTAAAGCCTTTGACCGAAAACGACCTAAAAATCACCGGTTCCAACACCAACGCCAAGCTGCGGCTGCGCTCCGGTAAGGGCACCAGCGTGATTGCTTCCGCCAAGTTGGACACCACCGGCGTAGGAGCCTCCAAGCGTTATCAGGTAAAATTCGAAACCAAAGACCTTTACAACACCAAGCAGACCGAAGTGGAATACCGCCTGGTCATCACCGGAACTCCTGACAATACCTCCTTGCAGGCCGGCGGAGAAGGTACCGTTGCCTTTTTAGTTGGTCACGGCATCATGGACGACGATGACGTGGACTCTTACGGCGAGGGCGACACCGTCACCATCAGCAACGACGCCCCTATCTGGACCAAGAAGCAGATTGAGCGCCTGGTGGAGGCCAACAACTACAAGGCCATTACCCTGGAACACGAAGACGGCAGCTGGACCTACGAGGGTCGTATGAACGGCATGGGTGACACCAACTTCTACACCACGCAGGACGTCATCCCCTCCATTATGAACAAGTACGACCAGGACTTCAAATTCCTGATTCTCCCTGCCGGGGTAACCTTCCCCACCAATGGTGAAATGCGCATCGACGTCAGCGACGTGTCCGACGATTGGGACAGAGTTTACACCTATCTGTACCGCAACGGCAAACTGACCCGCATCAATACCACTTATGATTCCCAGGACGATATGATCGTATTCCGCACCAACTATCTGGGCGCTTTCGTCATGACTCCTGTGGAAATCACCGACACCACCGTCCTCGAACAGCCCACCGAAGTGTCTCCCGCTCCTTCTCCTGCTCCTGGAACCGGCGTTGGCGGCACCAATAACCCCAACACTGGTATCCCTGCAGGCATGAACCTGATTGTGGGTCTGGGCAGCCTGTCTCTTCTGACCGCCGGCACCGTGATCCTGCGCAAGCGCAAGTAATGTAAGGTAAACAATCCCGTTGTCATCTGAATCAGCGTTGCCGGATGAAAGATTCCGGCTGATGGGCAGAACCGCTCTTCGGAGCGGTTCTGCTTTGTTGAAAAGAAAAGATGTCGCCACCACTTGAAATGATGCAAAAAGTGTTTTATAATAATTGTCGTGTCTGTTTCCGATCATTTTCGAGGCGTAGCTCAGTTTGGTAGAGTGCCTGGTTTGGGACCAGGATGCCGCAGGTTCGAGTCCTGTCGCCTCGACCAAATAGAAGCCATGGATGAAAATCAAATTCATCCATGGCTTTTCCATTTTTTATGTATAATAAGACAAAGATTGTCAGGCGGGGTGATGGAGATGAAATATCAAGGGGTATGCATCGCGGTAAAAGACATAAACCGTTCCAGAAAATTTTATCAGGATTTGTTCGGGCTTGAGGTCTTTCAGGATTATGACATCAACATCTCTTTTGTTGGCGGGTTGTTCCTGCAGCAGGAATTTGACTGGCTGTTGGATGTTCCGAAAGAAAGCGTTTTGCAAAAATCTCATAATATGGAGCTGTACTTCGAGGAAGATTATTTTGACGATTTTATTGCGAAATTGGAGCAGCGCAACGACATTGAGTATATCGGTAACGGCGTGAAGACCGCCGGATGGGGACAACGCTCCATACGTTTCTATGACCCCGATTATCACATCATTGAAGTGGGAGAAAATATGAAGATGGTGGTAAAGCGTTTCCTCGATTCTGGCATGTCGATGGAGGAAAC
Source organism: Bacillota bacterium (assembly GCA_029550985.1). GTDB lineage: Bacteria > Bacillota > Clostridia > Oscillospirales > Ruminococcaceae > WRAV01. The sequence goes on along the minus strand of JAKPGH010000056.1, from coordinate 17,413 downwards.
CTCCAAACGTATGGATATATCCGTATCGGATTTGGAAAAGCTTATGCAATATTAATCATCAAATGAACACAAGCGTCGAGGTTATGAATTGCGCTGATCGAACTTCTAATGTTTGCAAAAGCAACGGAAAAAACGCCAGTCAAAAGACCGGCGTTTTTTCCGTTGGCGGAGTTTTTGTCGGCTACCGGTGGGAAAAGTCCACCCGCAGCCTACAGGGTTGACAGGTTTCTCACTGCTCTATGATATCGCATGGTGCCGTATGCGTAATAGTCGAAGTCAGTGCTGTCCCCTCCCTCAGCGGCCCATATCCGACCCCACACACTCCAAAGGAAGTCGGGTAAAATTTTGAAGATTAAAAACCGCTGCCAAATTTCCGGGGTGGCTTCTTTGCCAAAATAATACTTCAAAAGCAGCTGCTCCTGGGGAGTGTCCCAACCACATTCCAGAGACAAGGCGGCCAAATCCCACAGGAAGTCGTTCATTCCGCCGTATTCCCAATCGATGAGATAAATTTTGCCGTCTTCGCCCAGAATAAAGTTTTCGGGCACGGGGTCGTTGTGGCAGGGCACGCAGGTCGCACTTGTACTCACCTGCTCATAAAGCTCCAGAACCCTGCTGCGCATCAGCTCATACCCGGGGAAAAACTCCCCCTTTGCATGGCGGCGCAGTTGGTTTTCATACCGATTCAGCTTTCCGATATAGTCAAAGTCCATCGGCACCGTTTCGCCGCAGGAATGCAGGCGGCGGAATATCTCTGCCACCTGTTGGATGCGTTGACTCTCGCCCATCATCTCCGGGGTCATGGCGACACCGGGAATGAAGTGGCAGATTTTCATGCCGGTTTTCTCGTCAAAGTGGAGCAGATTAGTAGGAATACCGGCTCGGTGGGCCAGCTTTGCGCAGAGATACTCGGCCCTGCGCTCCAGCACCTCCCCGGACCAATCCCCTCCCAGACGGACCGTGTAGGATTTTTCCGGAGTGTCCACTTTGAAGTTTCGGGTTCGGTTGGTAAGTCCCCCCATGGGGGAAACGGCCTGTATATCCTCAGGTGTGATCCCTAGAATGGCGCATATGGTGTCGCGCTGTTGCAAAAACTCCTGCAAGCTGTCCTCTATGACGGCATTGGACTGCTGCATAGAAGGTTGCCTCCTTTCTCAAGCAGATACCGCAGGAAGAATCTCCGGCGGTATCTGCTTGTAGAAATTTACTACTGTTGACCGCTTGCGCGTGTTGCCCGGTTATTGAGCGGACTCAAGCTGGGCTTCTTTGATGGCCTTTGCGTTCAGCTTGAGCAGCAGCATGGCAGAGGCAGCGCCGACGGCGGCAAGGATGACCATCCACACAAAGCAGGTGCGGTAACCGGACAGGCCGACGCCGTTGTCCACAATGTTGCCGCTGACGGTGTAGAGGAAGATTTCGGGGGCATAACCTACCAGGGAGATAACGCCGGAGGCAGTGCCGGCCAGTTGTTTCGGAATCAGCACTTCGTCGATGGTGGAGAAGTACAGGGCCTTGACGCTGTACAGGCAAAGACCGTAGATGATGAAGTTGAGCACAATCAGCCAAACGGCGTTGCGGTTGGCGGGAATCAGCAGGTAGAAGATGGAGAATACAAACATGCCGTAGAAGCCGTATTTCATAAACTTGATGCGGCTGCCAATCTTATCGGCAAAGAAGCCGGCGGCAACGGCGCCAAGCATCATCATCATGTAGGTGCGCACGACGCTGAGGGTCGCCACGGTGGAGGAGCTGATGTCAAAGGCGGCGCTAAGGTAGGGGGTGACATAACCGTGGAAGATAAGGGCAGCGTAGTTGGCAACCACCAGCACGCCGCACAGCCAGACGCGGGGGATTTTGGCAACCGCCACGAAGTCGGCCCACTTCAGGCTGGAGCCGGAAGAAGCCTTAACCTCTTTGGCAGCATTGGTCTTTTCGGGCTCCGGAATAAAGATTGCCGCCAGAATGCCGGCAATGACCAACAGCACGCTGTAGTAGACGATGGTGCCCTTCAGGCCGCCCACGTCGTCGGCAAAGCGGGCAAAGACCGCAACGGAACCAAAGGCTGCCAGGGTGCCAATCAGGCCGCGGCCGCCTTCCAAGGTGCCGAACAGTCTGCCCTGCTCTTCGGCGGGGCCAAGGTTGTTCACCGCTTTCACCATGGCAGCCCAGAAGATGAAAACGGTGGTGATGGCGAAAATCATATGTATGACAACCAGAGAAAAATAGCTGGGCAGTGTGGCATACCAAAAACCGGCAGCCGCTGTGCCTAAGCAAGCAACGGCGATGAGCTTTTTAGCCGAAAATTTGTCCGCCAGGATACCACCGGGGAAGTAGCAGATAAAGTTGACGATACCATAAGCGGACATCAGCAAACCGAGCTGGGTGTTGGTGGAACCCGTGGCTTCTTGAAGGGGGGCGTAGTAGGTTTCCCGCAGATAGGGAAGCTTGGTGATCACGCCACCAGCGATCGCCACCACAAACAGGGTAACCCACTTTTGCAGATTTGGATTCTTAAATTTCATCTAAGTCTCTCCCTTCTCAAAATTTGGTTGCTACAGCGAAGACTGCCGTGAAGTAAATAAAGCAGCGTCCCAAGCATTGATAAGCCGGGAAGCTGCTTTCTCCCATTCACTCGCAGGCTTCACTATCCAGATTCTACCATGTGGTATCCAATTTGTCAATATTTTATTCACAAAGTTTATATAAACTGTTAATAAATGTATTAATAATATGTTTCCCCCTTAACATATAAAAAAATATTGAGGCGCTGATTTTTTTGGCCGATGAATGGTCAAAGGTCAGAGCCTTTTGTGCGCAATCGAATCATGTTTAATGTCAAAAAAATCATGTTTCGTGCAGAAAACGGGTTGTTGCAAGGATTTTTTGATACATTGTATACATCGAAGTGCTTTCTTTCCTCGTCCGGGCAAGAGCAGATGGTCCATTTCCAGCCTTGTGTGACCGTAAACATAAAAGGAGAGTAAATATGTCGTCAACTTTCATCGCCATCTTCGTCCTTGTTGTGGCCGCGGTTGTATGGGTTGTTTCCACGCAGCGCAAACTGGTGGTGTTGGACGAAAATGTCAGCAGCGCCATGAGCCAGATTGGCGTGCAGCTTTCCAGCCGTTTGGATGCTCTGACGGCTCTGCTGGACTTGACCAAAAACTGCGCGGGCCACGAAGTGGAACCGCTGATGGAAACCGTCAAATCCAAAAGAAGCACCATTACGGCAACATCCACCCCCGAGGATGTGCTGCGCCAGGAAGAAGTGATTGCCGAGGTTTTGAGGAAAATTTCCACCATGGCGGAGCGGTTCCCGGAACTCAAATCCAATCCCAGTTATCTCAGAACCCTAAACGCGGTGGATACCTTTGACAATATGGTGCGGACCAGCCGCCTGATTTACAACGACAGCGTCGCCAAATTCAACCGGGAAATCCGCATGTTTCCAACCAGCGCAGTTGCCGGGATGTTGGGCTTTCGGCAACGGGAATACCTGGTGGAAGCTGATAAGGGCGATATGTCCGCCATGAAATAGCGCGGCAGCAAAATCACCAAAATGGAAAAGCAGCCGGATGATGACCCTTTCGCTCAAGAATTTGGACGTTCTGCGCAAAAACAATTCCCGTTGGGTGCAAAACAATCCCGGAGCAGACAAAACGCCAGACGAAAAGATTTCGCCTGGCGTTTTTATGTACATGGGCGGTTATCGTTCCAGCTTATGGCCACAACCGGGACAGTAATTTTGGTCCTGGTAAACCTGGCGTCCGCATTGAGGGCACCGGGGCAAATTTTTATTTTTGATAATGTGCATGTCGTAAGGAGAGATTCTGGTATTTAAATCCCGTTCCACCCGCTTCCCCATCTGGGGATTGAGCTCCATCAGACTGGCGCATTGCCCACAGGTAACCAGATACTCCCCGCCATATTTTACAACCGGAATGAAGAAAAGGCTTAGAGTCTGGCTTCTCTTGACGAGAAACAACTTGTCCTGAGCGCCGCAGGCAGGGCATTCTCCCATGACATTTCCAATCTGGTACAGTTTCGGACTCATTCCAGCTATAAAAAACATCGTTCGGCTCCCTTCCGTGTGGCCTATTGAGCCGGCACACACTCGATTTCAAATCGAATCACATTGTCGGTGGTCAGGTAAGAATGGCCGGTGACCGCCTCAAAGCGCTCCTTGCTGCGCAGACGCCGCAAAAATTCCTGGTAATAGGCTTCGTCGGGGGCGGTGCCCACAATGACGAGGTTGCGTCGATGGTAGCGGAATTCCTCAATCTTCACCAAAGACCCCAGGCTCTCGTAAACGGCGGAAAAGGTTTCCGCCTCGTTGACGGGAATCAGCTCAAAGTTGACATAGGCGTTGGCCACCGCTTCCGTAAATTTCAGCAACACGTCCCGATTGCGGGAATCGGTGAGCATTCCCAACATGCCGGGGGACTGGTCCGAGTCGACCGTCAAAAGGCGAATAATTTTGCTGGTACGGTAAAAGTCGCTTTCCAACACCTGTTGGGAAAGGAGCATCCCCCCCAGCAAAAGGGCGGCCGCCAGCAACAGAGCTGTCAGCGTCTCGGAAACGGCGTGGCAGATCTTTTGCATGGATGTTCTCCTCTTTCCAACAAAACCTCTTCTTCCGAAAAGGAAGAGCCTAAGCGACAGCGTCGCCCAAACCGGTTGAGAAAAGGATTTAAAACTCACCTAAATGGTACATGATGACAGAAAGGGCGCAAACCCCTGCGGTTTCGCAGCGCAAAATCCGTCTGCCCAACCCTGCGGTCAATATACCGGCGGCCTGGGCCATTGAGGCCTCAGCCTGGGAAAAGCCCCCTTCGCTGCCGATTAAAACGGCCACGGAGGCGGGATTGGGCTTCAACACCTCCCGCAGGGGGGTCCGGCTTTCTTCGTAAAACATCAGCGGATGGTCAAACTCCGCCATTTCCCGCAAGGCTTCCTCGTAGTCCAGCAAGGGCTTTACTTTGGGAATAATTCCCCTGCCGCTCTGCTTGGCGGCTTCATAAGCGATTTTTTGCAGGCGGACCAGCTTTTTATCCATAGCCTTGTCCCCGGGACGGGAAATGCAGCGGGAGGTCAGCACCGGCGTGATTTCCACCACGCCCAGCTCCACCGCCTTCTGCACCGCGAATTCCAGCTTATCCCCCTTGGGCAAAGCCTGATACAGGCTGACCGGCACCCGGCTTTCGCTGGCGCAGGGCTCCTGGTGCTCGATTTGCAGGGTCACTATTTCGGGGGTCACCCCCACAATCCGGCAATGGTAGTCGGTGCGCTGCTTGTCGCTGACCACCAACTGCCGTCCCGGCTCCATATGAAGCGATTTTGCAATGTGACGGGCATCTTCCCCCGTAATGTAGATGACATCTCCAGCTATGTTATCCACAAAGAACTTCGGCATGAACTACTCCTCTTCGTCCTCGTTCAGCATTCGCTCGGCTCGGTCCAGGAACACGACGCCGTCCAGATGGTCCAATTCATGGCAGAGGGCGCGGGCCAGCAAATCCTCTCCCGTCACCGTAATCATATCGCCGTTTCGGTTCTGGGCCTGCACCGTCACCCGTTTGGGACGGCACACAATCCCCGCCTCTCCGGGATAAGAAAGGCAAGCCTCGGTGCCGCACTGCTGTTCCTCCGACGCTTCCACAATGACGGGGTTCACCAGTTCCAGCACCGGGTCCTCCTCTTTGATTCGAATCACCACCACCCGGCGGAGCACCCCCACCTGTACGGCGGCAAGCCCCACCCCGTCGGCGTGCTCCATGGTTTCCAGCATATCGTCCAACAGCTCGTGAAGCCGCCGGTCAAACACCGTCACCGGTTTACTTTTCTTGCGCAGAATTTCGTCTTCTCCCGTTACAATGTTGCGTAATGCCATAGCAATCCGCCCTTTCCAATTACAATATCATGGGGTATCCATTAAAAAAATCAATTTCCGTCGTAATGCATATCCACGAAGATGCTGACCTGCTTTTGAGTGGTGTAAAACCATTCCAGCATGGTGTGGAGAAGCGCGCGGGTTCTGCTGTTATTGTTGCATTTGAGAAGAAGCTTATACCGATACCGCCCCGCCGCCTTAAACACGTCGGCGGGAACCGGACCCAGCATCCGCAGGGGAAGGTCCCGATAGGAGGCGGCGGCAACGCTGCGGAACTGCTCCAAGAAGGCGTTGGCCGCTTGATAGGTGGCGGACTGCTCCGTACCCGAAAATCCAATGCCCACCATGGTGCAGAAGGGAGGGTACAGGTGCAGCTTGCGGCTGAGAATCTCTTCCTGATAAAAGGTTTTGTAATCCTGCGCCGCCGCCAGCTCGATGATGGGGTTTTCGGGGGAATAGGTCTGAATGATGGCGCGGCCCCCCAGTTTGCCCCGTCCGCACCGCCCCACCACCTGGGTGAGGAGGGAAAAAGTCCGCTCAAAGCTGCGGAAATCGTTGTTGTACAGACTCTGGTCCGTGTTCAGCACCCCCACCAACGTGACGTTGGGAAAGTTGAGCCCTTTGGCCACCATCTGGGTGCCGATCATAATGTCGTATTCCCCTGCGGCAAAGGCGGAAAACAGCTTTTCATGGCTGAACTTGGACATGGTGGTGTCCATATCCACCCGCAAAATCCGGGCTGCGGGGAACACTTCCTTCAGTTCTTCCTCCAGCCGCTGAGTTCCCGCCCCCGAAAGGCGTATCATCTCGCTGCCGCAGGAAGGGCAGCGGGCAATCCGCGGGGTTTGGTAGCCGCAGTAGTGGCAGAGCAGAGCATCGTTGGCGGCGTGATAGGTCAAAGACACCGAGCAGGAGGGGCAACCCGCCACCTCTCCGCAGGTGGAGCACCGCACCAGGGTGGAGTGGCCCCGCCGATTGAGCAGCAGGATGCTCTGCTGTCCCCGCTCCAAATTATACAACAGTTCCTCCCGAAGTAAAAGGCTGAGGGAGGGCGTGTCCGAAAGGTTTTCCCCCTGCCGCATGTCCACAATTTCCACCTGCGGCAGCGGCTGGGAGCCGTAGCGTTGGCCAAGCTCCACCAACTCATACCGTCCGGTTTGGGCGGCGTGGTAGCTTTCCACCGAAGGGGTGGCGGACGCCAGCAGCAACAGCGCCTTGTGGTAGCGGCAGCGGAGCCTGGCAATATCCCTGGCGTGAAACCGAGGGGTTTTGTCCGACTGATAGGTGTGCTCCTGCTCCTCGTCGATGACCAGCAGGCCTAAATTCCGGACCGGCGCGAACACCGCGGAACGGGTGCCCAATACGATTTGGGCCTGCCCCTCCTTGATTCTGCGCCACTCGTCCATCCGCTCTCCCAACGAGAGACCGCTGTGGAGCACCGCCACCTGACCGCCAAAACGGGAGTGGAAGGTTTCCAGCGTCTGGGCGGTGAGGGAAATTTCCGGCACCAAAACCATGGCAGCCTTCCCCATCCGCAGGCACCGCTCGATGAGGGATAAATACACCTGGGTTTTTCCCGAGCCGGTGACTCCGTAGAGCAGGGCCGGCTTTTCGGGATGCTCCAGCAAGGCGGAAAGGGTTTGAAATGCTCTCTGCTGCATTTCATTGAGGATAACGGCGGAGGATGGTTCCGGCTTGACGTCGCCGTAAGGGTTGCGGAACACCACATGGTCGTAGAAATCCACCGCACCCTTGCTTTGCAGGGCCTCCGCCACCGAGCGGGTCACCCCGGTATAATAACACAGTTCCCGCAAGGACACGCTTTCGTGCTCCGCCAAAAACTGCGCCGCTTTCTTTTGCTTGGGAGTGAGCTTTAAGTCCTCCCACCCGTCCAGCAGCCGCACCATGGTCACCTTTTCGTCTAGTAGCTTGCGGCTGCTCTGCTCCAATTTTTCCAGGACTCCGAGGGCCACCAGCTCTTCCAGTTCGTTCCCTTCCAACCCAAAGCCAATGGTGAGCCGCTCCTCCCCCACCGGCGCTTTTGCCTTTTTGACGTAATCGACAATTTCCTGCTGCCGGCAGGAAAGCTCTACTCCTTTTTTCCCGGTGGCGGCGTAAAGGGTTTTAAAGACAATGCCCAGCCCGGCGGGGACCAGCAGCCGCACGCCGTCAAACCAGGTGCAGAAGGTCTGCTCCTTGAGGTAGCGCAGGAGCATCAGCCCTTCCTCGTTTAACAGCGGGGTTTCGTCCAGCTGCTCCAGGATGGGTTTGACCCGGTGGGAATCCGGCAGCTCCTCTTCCAACACTTGAAGGACCATGCCCTGCCGGCGGAGGTTGCCGGCTCCAAAATTGACCCGTACCCGGCAGCCGGGCCGCAGGGTGGACGCCATCGACTCCGGAACCAGATAGGTGTACTCCCGGTCAAAATGGTAAAGGGCGCCGTCAACAGCCACCCGGGCGGTTTTTAGCAATATGGGCCCTCCTTTTTAGGGGTAGATACAGAAAGCAGGAACTGGCAGATGCAATCCGCCAATTCCTGTAAACCTTTGCCTCCAACAAAACGTTAGATATAGTCGCTGACCTTGCACTTGCCGGCGGCGAATTCCTCCACCGCGAGCTTGACCGGTTTTTCCGTCAGGATGATGTTGTTCTTTTCGGCGGCATCGGCAATATCGCGGGCTCTTTGAGCCACGGCCACTACGAATTCGTAGTAATTGTCATTTTTATTGATAATCTGATACATATGGGGTCTAAGCATTCCGACTTACCTCCCGGATAAAGTCCTTCCGGTGGCGAACAGCGCAGCTCTCCGCCACCACGATTGCCTCAAACTTTCGGCAGCTATCTTCCACGTCCTGATTGACGATGATGTAATCGTAAAGTTCGGCCTGCTCTATTTCGGTGCGTGCCGCCTGCATCCGCAGAGCGACGGCCTCTTCTTGTTCGGTGCCGCGAGACACCAAACGGCGGCGCAGTTCCTGCATGGAAGGTGGCATGACAAAAACCATTACCGCTTTTGGATACTGTTCTTTGATTTTCCTAGCGCCGACCAGCTCAATTTCCAGAATAACGTTGATGCCTTTGTCGAGCTGTTCTTCCACAGGAGCGCGGGGGGTACCGTAGTAGTTGCCGCCGTAACAGGCGTATTCCAGCATGGCACCCTCTGCAATCATCTGTTCAAAGCGCTCTTTATTGATAAAGTAGTAGTCGACTCCATCCTGTTCCCCAGGGCGCGGCGAACGGGTGGTGGCAGAAACGCTGACCACGCAATCGGTTCTGCCTTTCATAAACTGTTTGAGTATGGTGCCTTTTCCCACCCCGGAAGGGCCGGAAAAGACAATTAATAGTCCCCGTTCAGCCATTGGACACCTCGACTTCTTCCTCCAGTCGTCCCGCCACGGTTTCGGGCTGCACGGCGGATAAAATCACATGGTCGGAATCCATGACGATCACTGCCCGGGTACGGCGACCATAGGTGGCATCGATCAGCATGCCCCGGTCCCGGGCCTCTTGAATAATCCGCTTGATGGGCGCAGATTCGGGGCTGACAATGGCGATAAGCCTGGATGCCGACACCATGTTGCCGAACCCGATGTTGATCAGCTTCACGAGTTTGCCTCCTCGTTACTCAATATTTTGTACCTGTTCCCGGATTTTTTCAATTTCGCTTTTCAGTTCCACAACGATTCTGGCAATTTCGATATCCTGCGCCTTGGAGCCGATGGTGTTGGCTTCGCGGTTAAATTCCTGCACCAAAAAGTCCATCTTCCGCCCCACCGGCTGCGGGGACTGCAAAAACTGCCGCATCTGGGCGATGTGGCTGCGCAGCCGCACCGTCTCTTCGTTGACGGCGATTTTATCGGCAAAGATAGCCGCTTCGGTGAGGATGCGCTGCTCGTCGATTTGCTGGTCTCCCAGCACCTCGCAAAGCTTGGCGTACAGCTTGGCCCGATATTCCTCCACCGTTTGGGGAGAGCGTTCCTCCACCCGGGCCACATAGCCTTCGATTACGTCCAACCGGTTCAGGATATCCGCCCGGAGCTTTTCGCCTTCGGCAGCCCGCATAGCAAGGTAGCTGGTCAATGCCTCCTCCGCCACCTGCCGCACCGCCTCCCAAAGGGCGTCGGCATCCGCATCCACCTTTTGCAGCACAAAAATATCGTGGAAACGGGCGAGGGTGGACATGGTGACGTCGTCTTCCACCCCAAGCTCCCGGGAAAGGTTGCGCAAGGCATCCAAATACCCTTTGGCCAAAGGCGTGTTGACCAGCACCTGAGAATCCATTTCATCGATGGATACAACGGTGACGCTGATATCCACTTTTCCTCGGGACACATACTGGTAGACAAAGGACTTGAGCTTTTCCTCCAAATACCCCATGGAGCGGGGAACGCGAGCCGAAAACTCAAAAAAGCGATGGTTGACCGAACGAATTTCGACGGCGATTTCTCTGCCGTCCACCAGCTTCTGGGCTTTGCCATAGCCGGTCATGCTTCTTATCATAATGGTATACCGCCCTCTCCCGCATTAAGGCGGGCAGAATGTTTTTTCACAAGATATCCGCATCATGCTTTCTTTCACTTCCGCACACGCAGGGACGGAGCATCCTTACATCTGCCAAAGCAAAATGAGCTGCTCCGGCATCTCTTCCTGCAAGGTGCAGTGTATGATTGCCAGAGCATTATTATTCTACTATACCCCGTTTTGACTGTCAACGACTAAAAGAGGGATAGAAATTGCTCCTGAGAAATGCCGTGAATGTAGCGCCCCAAATCCACTCCCGCAAGAGCCTCGGCTATGGCCTCCCGGCGGTGAGGGATTCCGGTAAGGCGCTGCTCCAGCTCCGAAATCTCCTCCATGCCAAAAAAGTCGCCATAAATTTTGACCTGCTGGATGACGCCTCCCGCCACCGACAACCGGACATCCACCAGGCCGAAGTCAAACCGCTGGTCTTTTTGCAGATTATATGCCGGAGAACGGCCAAAATTCCACTCCCAGGTCCCGTATTTTTCCGCCACCAGCTGATTGACCGCGGCCATTTCCTCCGGCGTCAGGCGGTGCTCCACCACATCGGGGCGGCTGCGCAGGTAAAAATCCCGCAGCCGCTGCAAAAACTCCAGGGTGTCCATTTTTTCGGGGAGGTGGTCCACGAGATTGGTGACCCGGCTGCGGACGCTTTTAATCCCCTTGCTGGAGATTTTGGCCTGATTGGGGCGCAGCACCCCCGCCAAATCCCCCACGTCGACGTTGTAAAGCAGCGTACCGTGGTGCATGATTCTTCCGTTTTTGGAGGCCTGGGCGTTGCCGGAAATTTTCATCCCGTCCACCGTTAAATCGTTGCGGCCGGAAAGCTGGGCTTCCACCCCCAGCTCCTTGAGGAAGGCGATAACCGGGCCGGTAAACTCGGCGTAGCCTCCAAAGTCGTTTTTGCCCTGGTCCTTGATGACGGTGTAGTTGATGTTGCCCAAATCGTGGAACACCGCTCCCCCGCCCGAAATCCTGCGGTTGACCGAGATGTTGTGGGCCCTGGCGTAGTCCAGATCCACTTCCTCCAGAGCGTTTTGGTTCCGCCCAATAATCACCGCCCGCGCATTGCGCCACAGTAAAAGGAATTCGCCGGTCCGGCGGGTGAGCAAATATTCTTCCAAAGCCAGGTTAAAAGCGGGATTGGTGGACTCGTTGTAAATGAAATACATAACCTGCCCTCCTGCATTGGGGGAATTTTCTTTTGCAAACGTAAAAAAGGACTTGCATTCCAGACGATTTTTTACTATAATAGCATATGCAGCGACAAAAAAGAAGCGGGGATATAGCTCAGCTGGTTAGAGCGCACGCTTCACATGCGTGAGGTCATGGGTTCGAGTCCCCTTATCCCCACCAAAAGCGACAAGACAGATGCAAACAGCATCTGTCTTGTTTTCTTGCATTTACTTTCCTTTGGCGGCATATCGGGGGTCCAGTTCCGTCAGGTTTCTCCAGTACCATTTGGGCATCAGATGTTGCCGCAGCTTGTCGTTGCGCCGCTCTTTGACCGCCACCGCGTCGTAAAACATCTTCCACATCCGGCGGAACTCCTGTTCCCGCTCCGAAAGATTGGGAAGGTTCAGCCCCTGGGTTTCCACCAGATACCAGCCTTTGCCGTCGTACACGCCGGCAAGGCCGTGCTCCGTGTCGTGGAGGAGGAAGGGCTGGATACTCAACCGGTCCACAAAGTGGGGCATCAGCAGGGGGACCAGGTTGTTTTTGGGGGCAATGCTGGCGTAGTACACCCCGTTTTCCATTTCCGAAAAGCGGGTAAACCCCTGCACCCGGTCCTGCTCCCGAGTGATATTGCGGTAAAGGTATTCTACCCGCAGCACATGGGGGTGGGTGAGAGAGTTGTAGATGTTCCGCCCAAGGTCAAACCCTGCCCGAAGATAGCGGTACAGGGCGGTGTCCTTGTCCTCTTCCCCCGACCAGAAGCAGACCTCCACCATGTGAAGGGCGGTTCCGCCGATTTTATTGCGGATTCCCGCCTCCACCCGGCGGGCTTTTTCCAGGTGGGTTTCCAGAAAAATTTCTTCCTGCCCCCAGCCCATTTGAATTTCTTCCCGGGCGGTGATGGCTTTCACCGGACGGCGGCGGGCATAGGCCTCAAACACGGCGGTGAGGAATCCGTCGAAGGTGCCGTCGTACCGGTAGATTACAGCTGGCCCGTCAGGCATTTCACCACGTCCTCCCTTCCGGCAAGGAGGGGCTTTCCCCCATCAAAAAGGGAAAGCTGGGTTACCTCCGGCTCAAACAAAAGCCCCTGCCTGCGTCTTGCTTCCAGGGTGAGGTTTCGGTAAATGCCATCCCTGTCGAAGCGGACGCCGGGCAGCATCTTGCCGGAACAGGTGATGAAGTACTGCGCCCGCTTCATCACCACCCGCAGTTTTTGCAGGTGGTCAAAATCCAGCCGGGTCTGGCGGCGAGCCCGCAAAATTCGCTCCGCCGACGTCACCCCGATGCCCGGCACCCGCAGCAGCATGGCCCGGTCCGCCGTGTTCACCTCCACCGGGAAATACTCCAGATGGGAGAGAGCCCAGCTTTCCTTCGGGTCCAGCAGGGAGTCCAGATAGGGGTGAGATTCGTCCAGGATTTCATCCGCCCGGAACCCGTAAAAACGCAGCAGCCAATCGGCCTGATAGAGCCGGTGCTCCCGGAGGAGAGGCGGCTGGTACCCCGGGGGAGTCAGCTCCGACCCCGCCACCGGGACATAGGCGGAAAAGAAAACCCGCCTGTGTTTATACTTTTGGTATAAACTTTCGGCCAGCCGGATAATCTGGTAATCGGTGTCGGGGGTGGCCCCAATCACCATCTGGGTGCTGGAGCCGGCCGGCGCAAAGGAGGGTGCGTGCTGGTAGCGCACCAGCTCGTGGCGGTTTTGTTCGATGCCGGTGGCGATGGCCGCCATGGGGCGGAAGATGTTTTCCCGGGGTTTGTCGGGAGCCAGTTGGTTGAGGGAAACTTCGCTGGGCAGCTCCAGATTGACGCTGAGCCGGTCCGCCAGCAGCCCCATCCGGTAAATCAGCTCCCGGGAACTGCCGGGAATCACCTTGGCGTGAATATAGCCGCGAAAACCGTATTCCTCCCGCAGCAGGCGGAGGCATTCAATCATCTGCTCCATGGTGTAGTCGGGGTTTTTCAGCACCCCGCTGGAGAGAAACAGCCCTTCGATGTAATTGCGGCGGTAAAAGCCGTAGGTGAGCTCCGCCAGCTCCCGGGGTGTAAAGGTGGTGCGCTGCACATCGGCGCTGCGCCGGTTGACGCAGTAGGCGCAGTTGTAGGAGCACTGGTTGGAAAGCAGCACCTTCAGCAGGGAAATGCAGCGGCCGTCCGCCGCAAAACTGTGGCAGATGCCCGCCACCTTGGCGCCTCCCAAACGGCCCTTGACCCCCGAACGGTCCACCCCGCTGGAGGTGCAGGCCACATCGTACTTCGCCCCTTCGGTCAAAATCTGCAGCTTGTCCCCTAAGTCCATCGTTCCACCGCCTTTCCCCATTGTTTTTTGTGTATTATACCACTTTAAGCCCAAAAAGTAAACATAAGTTTTGAAAATTTGTTTGTTGGCAGTTGAATTCGGCGCTATTACAATTACATTTGGTGTTGTCTTATTTATCATTTACAAATAGTATCGAATTTTCCGAAAATTTGCCGAACTTTTGGTTTTAAAAAGAAAACAGCCCGGCCTTACAAAGCCAAGCTGTGGTTTTTGCCTTATTCGGTTTCGCCTTCCCTGCATTGGCGGCGCAGCATGGAACCGGCCGGGCAAGGGGTGGAACAGGGAATTCGCACCTTCGCCATGGGATGGCGGGATACATCCAGCAGGTTTCCTTCCTCGTCCCGAATTTCGGTCACCGTAAAGGAAACGGGCGGGCCGTCGGCGCGGAGAATTTCCAGAGTTTCTCCGGGGAAAAATCGGTTTCGCCCGGTGCAGTAAAGGAAACCGTCCTTCCAGCCGTCGACGGTTGCCACCAGCTCCCACGGGCGGCGATACCCCCCTCGGATGATGTCCTGTCCGGGGTAGTCGCCCAAATAAAAGCCGGTGCTGTAAGGGCGGTGGCTGATTTTTTCCGTTTCCTCCAGCAGGTAATCCGGCAGCTGAAAATGCTCGGGGTCCTTTTGGTAAAGGTCCAGAGCCTGCCGGTACGCGTTGGTGACGGTGGCCACGTAGTAGGCGGATTTGGCCCGCCCTTCGATTTTCAGGCTGTCCACCCCCGCCGCCACCATCTTATCCAGGTGCTCAATCATCCGCATGTCCCTGGAGTTGAGGATGTAGGTGTAGCCGTCTTCCTCGTAGATGGGGAAGTACTGCCCCGGCCGCTTGCTCTCGGTAAGGGCGTAGGACCAACGGCAGGGCTGGGCGCACTGACCCCGGTTGGCGTCCCGGTTGGCCATGTAGTTGGAGAGGACGCACCGCCCCGACACCGACACGCACATGGCCCCGTGGACAAAGGCTTCCAGCCCTAATTCGGCAGGGGTCTCCGCCCGGATTTCGGCAATTTCCTCCAGGGTCAGCTCCCGGGCCAGCACCACCCGGCTTGCCCCCATATGGTACAGTTCCCGGGCGGTCAGCTTGTTGACCACGCCGAACTGGGTGGAGACATGAACCGGCAGGTCGGGAGCCACTCGCTTGGCCAGCATCATGACCCCTAAGTCGGCGATGATGAGGGCGTCCACTCCCGCCTGCTGCGCATCCCGGATAAAAGCGGGCAGCTGGTCGATTTCCCGGCCTCTGGGCAGGGTGTTGCAGGTCAGATAGAGCTTGACCCCCGCCCCATGGCACTGCTGCACCGCCTTTTGCAGCCCTTCCGGGTCAAAGTTGGCGGCCTTGGCCCGCATCCCAAAGGCTTTGGCGCCAACATAAACGGCATCCGCCCCAAAAGCAATGGCTGCCGCCAGAGATTCTTCCTCTCCGGCGGGAGCCAACAGCTCGGGTATTTTCATTATACAATTTTTCATCATTTGGTATCAATTCCGTGGGCGGTTCCGCCGACCTGCTGCGCGGCGTACACATTTTTATAATGAGCTTCCGCCGTTTCGGCGTAGTAGAAGTCCATATTCTTGTCGGTGACAAAGTAGTAGAAGTTAGTGTTTTCGGGATACAGGGCGGCCTGGATGGCATCCAAACCGGGATTGCAGATGGGACCTACCGGCAGGCCTTCCCGCACATAGGTGTTGTAGGCGTCGTACATGGCTTGAT
This sequence comes from Bacillota bacterium, assembly GCA_029550985.1. Taxonomy (GTDB): domain Bacteria; phylum Bacillota; class Clostridia; order Oscillospirales; family Ruminococcaceae; genus WRAV01. Next base: position 1,799 of record JAKPGH010000056.1, on the reverse strand, counting down.
TTGCCATCTTCATCAAGGGCTTGATGTTCTCTTCCACATAGAAGATGGTGACGTCAGACTGCAGGTTGGGGTAGGTGCCCGGGTTGTTGAGCCGGTTGTGGAACACCGAGCTGACCAGGCGCATGTCGTCGCTTTCCCCGGCCTCTTTCTGGATGATGGAGGCAAGGGTAATGGTTTGGTCGATGGTGAGGTTCAAATCCTGCATCCGGTTTTTCAAGTCGGGGGTCAGCTTATCGTTAAAGTTGCGGATGAACTTGCGGGCCACGCTTTCCACGTTTTCGCCGATGTAGAAGTCGTAGGTGTCGGGGAAAAGGTAGCCTTCCAGCTTGTGGAAGCGCAGGGGGTCGTCCTCGATGGCGCCGAAGAATTCGTAGGAGTACTCCGCCTCGTTGTCCAGGTAATCCATAAACTCCTCGGCGTCGCACACTTTGGCTTCTTCCAGTTGTTGCGCGATTTCCAGCATGGTCATGCCTTCGATGAAGGTGAGCCGCACCACTTCCTGCTCGGTATAACCGCTGCAGAGGGCGGAGATGAGCTCGTTGTAGCTCATGTTGGCGTTAAACACGTAGTCGCCGGGCACAATGTTCTCGTTCTTGACGTCTTTAAACTGCAGGTACATCCGGAAAGTAAGGGGTTGGTCCACCACGCCGTCCTGTTTGAGGATTTTGGCCACGTCGGAGATTTTGGCTCCTTCGGGGATGGTGACCTCCACAATCTGGTCCTTCTGGTTAAGGCCGAAAAGGTCGTAGGCGCTTTGCAGAATAAAGAAGGCGAGAAAAATGCAGCCCACCACCGTGGCAATCACCATGACAATGGCGCGAAACCAGCGATTTTCACTGCGAGGCCTTCTGGGCAATGCTCCGGCAGAAGCGGGTTGCGCTGCCTGCCTTGGGGGGACAGCGCGCCTGGACGGTTGCTGAGATTGGTAGGCTTTCTGCCGCCCGGAATCGGCGATGCGCCCGTTGGGCGCTGCGGATTTGGAACGGAGATCCCTAGGATTTTGACGGCTATCCATAGAACCCTCCAAAATAATAGCTTTGCTTAAAAATTTGGGTTTTTTATTGTGCCTTCCAGCCAATTACAGGCCTCTTTGCGCCAAAAGCGGTTTCTTCGCAACCCCGGCGAGCCGTGGCAACTTCACAACGACTTTTCGAAACACATAGTATGTAACATCCTAAGGAAAAGGAGTGACATTGGAATGTGTAGAAATTGCTGTGGATGTAATGAAGGCGGCTGCGGATGCGGTTGCGGAGGAGGCTTCGGCTTCGGTGGCTTCGGCGGAAACTGCTGCTGGATCATTATCCTTATCCTCATTCTCATCTGCTGCTGCGGCTGCTAAGAGCCAAGGTGTACATTACCGACGTTAAAAATTCCAGAAGGAGCCCCGTCAAGGGGCTCTTTTTTCTGTCGGCGAGAACAAGGATGCTGTCATTTAAAGAACTTTTTTGATTTTTTCAATCGGATGACTCTGGCCCCTGTTTCGGTGACCACATAGTTGCAGGGGTGGTCGTGGGGACCGATGGGCAGGAATTTTACCATGCAGACTCCGTAACAGAGTCCGATGGAGGGGTTTCCGGCGTAGGGGCCGGAGAGGAAACGGTCGTAGTATCCGCCTCCGTAGCCCAGGCGGTAGCCGATGGCGTTAAAGGCAAGGCCCGGAACCACGCAGACGCTGCCGGAAAAATCCGTCAATTTTTGGGCCACCGCGGGGTTCGGCTCGGGAATGTCGTAAGCGGAAGGCGTCAGCTCCTCGGGGCTGTTGATGAGGTAACACTCCAAAAGCCTGGTGCCCGGCACAC
>JAKPGH010000052.1 GCA_029550985.1 Bacillota bacterium | reverse complement strand
GGGCGTTGAACAGCACCGGGTAGACGTCGGCCACCGTCACCCGCCCCACCATTTGGGAGTAGACGTCTTCGATAATCTGCTTTTGATTGACCATCTGGGTTTTGGCGAAGGGGGGAAGGCTCTCCTGCCGGATGGCGCTGGCGGTGGGAATAATCATGCAGTAGGTGGGAATGCTTCCCTGTTCGGCAAATTCCAGAATGGAGGCGGTGTTTTCCCGCAGGGAATGCTCCACCGGAGGGTCGATGTCCCGCAGCAGCTCGTCCCCGCAGATAAACACTTGGTTGTATTCTTTCTGCCCGCCAAAAGCCCGGATGGAAAGGTTCAGCTCCGCCATCTTATCCACCCAGGGCAAACTTACGTTGAGGTAGCCTTCCAGATAAGACAGAAGGCCTCCGCTGCCCAACAGAGGGGAGGAAGCGGTGACTTCGAAGGACCCTGCCCCCAGCAGGAAAAAGGGCAGCAACAGCAGCGCCGCGCCCAGCAGCACCGATGGAATTCGCTTCATGTTCTCCACCTCCTTGGGGTTGACGGATTTTATCCCACCCGAATGGTAAAGACGGTGAACACCGCCAGCAGCACCCCGTCGATGGCGGCGGTGAGCAGGACGGTGGCAAAGCGGGGCAGAATTTTGCGCAAAAAGTTTAGCAGCAGGCTGACGGCGCTGGTGGCAAACAACAGGCTGACCGCCAGCAACAGCCAGTTAGAGGTGAGCAGGTAAACCAGCCGGTCGTTGGAAAGGTCCAGCTGCCTCAACCGGAACATGTTGGTCAGAGTCATCGCACTGGACCTGGGAGAAGTACCGCCGAAAATGGCAAAGCTGCAAAGCACCACGCCTAAGGTATAAAGCCGCAAAAACAGGGTGGGAACTTTTTTCATCGCATTGGGGAAGACGTGCTTTTCCAAGATTAAAAAGAGGGAAAGAAAGGCGCCCCACAATAGATAGTTGACCTGCAGGCCAAACCACAGGCCCATCAGCACCCCCCACAGGATGAGGTTGAGGCAGTCGGCCAGCACATTGGGGGAGCCTGCGTGGAGCGGCTGGTAGACGTTGCGGCAGATAAAGTTGGAGACGGTGATGAGAAACCGTTGGAAAAAGTCGGTGACTCCCTGGGACTGATAAGGGTAGTAAAAGTTCTTGGGCAGGGAAATTCCCATCATCTGCCCAATGCCCTGGGCCATTTCCGAAAGGCCGGAGAGCCGGTAGTACACCGAAAGGGCCAGCACCAGCACGGCGCTCCAAAGGCCCGCCACCGTCAAATCCTCCGCGGGGAAGGCCCGCAGCGCATCATAGGTGGCCTGCAAAGCCTGGGCCAGCACGCCGGTTTTCACCGCTCCCTGTAAAACCAACCCAAAGCCTCTGCCAATGTCGGTCAGGGAGGGGTTGAGGGCTTCCAGCTGAGGGGCAAAGTCTCGGTAGGGCAGCAGAGGGCCCGCTTCCAGCCGGGGAAAGAAGCAACAGTACAGCAGGTAGGAGACGGGGTGGTATTCTTCCGGCGCTTCCCCCCGGTAGGCTTCCAGAATGCAACTTAAGGAGGAAAGAAGGTAAACCCGAAGGCCCCAGGGCGCCTCTACCAGCCGGTTCATCTGGAACAAAATCTCCAGAGCCAAAAACACCAGCAGATTTTTCACCGCTGAAACCGCTACGCACCCTTTGCAGAACCGCGGGGAGTGGCGATACCGGCGCATAAAGGCGAGAATCAGCCAGTCGGTGGCAAGGCAGACCAGCAGCAGGGGAAAGGTGGAGGGCTGCACCAGCAGGAAAAAGCACAGGGAAACAGCCAGCAAAGCCCCCCGCCGCCAGACGGGAGGACAGAGCAAAAAAACCGCCATGGCCACAGGCAGTATCACATATAAAAAGGCCAGGGAGGTCATCGCGTGCATTCCATTCCCTCATCTTCGCAAGGTTGCGGCATCCCCGTTCAGGGTATGCCAAGGTGTTTTTGGTGATCCATCAGGGTAAAATATGAGAAAGGGGCGTGGCGGCCGCCGTCAACACGTACACCTTGGCGGCACCCCCTTCTTTGAGGCAGGCAGCGCAGGCCTGGGCGGTGGCGCCGGTGGTGAGCACGTCGTCCACCAAAAGAATGGTTTTTCCCCGAACACTCCCCGCCAGGGCATAGCGGTCCCGCACCGCGGCAAACCGCTCGTTCCGGCTTAAGGTGTGCTGGTATTCCAGAGGGCCGGAGCAGGTCAGCAGCCGCATCCGGTGAAAGACGCCGCTGAGGAGGGCAAGCTGCGCCGCCAGCAGTTCCCCCTGATTAAACCCCCGCTTTTGCAATTTTTCCGGGTGCATGGGCACTTCGGTAATCCAGTCAAAGGCCACATCGGGAAATTCCCGCCGAAGGCACCGGTACATCTCCTCCGCCAGATAGCGGGCGATTCTTCGGTCGGGCAATTTTTTGAGCTGCAACACGGCCCCTCGGGTTTCCGCCCGGTAGTGGAGAGGGGCGGCTGCCCCGTCAAAATCCCATCGGGTTTCGCACAGGCAGCGGTTGATGGGATTTCCGCAAAAGAGGCAGGTGTGTTCCTCCCTGCGGTCGGGGGTACAGCGGGAGCAGACCAAATCGTCGTAGGCCACGGTGGCTCCACACAGGACGCACCCCTTGGGAAACACCAGGCTGACCATCCGGTCGAACAGTTCGCCTCTCATTGGGAGATATCCAGGGTGGCCCGGGCGTTGAGCTCCATGCCGGCCACATTTCCCGCCAGGTATTCGTAGTAGGCCTGGGAGCCAATCATGGCGGCGTTGTCGCCGCAAAGGCTTAAGGGCGGCAGGTACAGGGTCGCCCCCAACCGGGCCGACTTTTCCTGGAGTCTTGCCCGCAGCTGGGAATTGGCGCTAACCCCTCCGGAGCAGACCAGCTTTCGGTAGCCCAGCTCCTCGGCGGCGGCCACCAGCCGG
>JAKPGH010000051.1 GCA_029550985.1 Bacillota bacterium | reverse complement strand
AGGATATACCAGGAGGCAATCAACAAGGGGATGTTGAAGAGAAAGGACACCGCCGAGATGGGCAGCCCGGACAGGTAGTTGATCAGCACCGAAAGGCCGGTGACTCCCCCGGGTGCAATTCCGTTGGGGGCGCTGAACATCTGGGTGCCCACCGCCAGCAAAAAGCCGCCGGCAAGGTCGGCCAGGCTATCGATGACCGTTTTCTGTAAGTTGCTTGTCTTTGCCGCACTCACCCATCGCCACCTCCTCCATCAGCCGAAACAGGAAATGCAGCCTGTCCAGCTTGCCCAGAAGATATAAGTAACCGAACAGGGCTTCGATAGCGGTGGCTTTGTGATATTCCTCGGGGGTGCAGCTGCGCGGAATCCGGGAAAGGCTGACATTCCGCCCCCGGCGCAGGATGTTCCGCTCTTCTTCGTCGCAGACTTCCATCACCGCGTCGTAGGCGGCGGCCTGAGCGGTGGCTTTCACCCGGCCCACCGCCAGCAGGTGAAGTTTGCCTGCCGGCATCCCGCCGGTTCGCACCAACTGCTCCCGCACCATCAGCTCGAATACCCCGTCCCCGATAAAGGCGAGAGATACCGGGCTCATCCCTCCTGGGTCGGGCACGTTGCCCTGCTTTAAATCCAGCATCTGCGTAATCCTCTCCAAATTCAGCGCACGTAATCGAATTCAAAGCCCAGAATTCGCACGGTATCCCCTTCCTGAACGCCCATCTGCTCCAGCCGCTCGATGATTCCACTCTGGATCAGCACCCGCTGGAAATACTGGAGGGATTCGTAGTCGTCCATGTTGACGGTTCGCAGCACCGGCTCCAGCCAGGGGGCGTCCACTTCGAACACCTCGCCATCCTTGACAATTTCAAAGGCCTGCGGGTCCACCTCGGGAGCCGTGTAGGGCTCCGGCTCAAACTCCAGAATGGGAGGCAGCGTCGCCAGCTTGGCCGCAATGGCTTCCACCAGTTCTCGGGTCCCCTGGTTGGTGGCGGCGGAAAGCTCATAACACTCCATCCCCCGCTCCTGGATATACGCCCGGAACCGGGCAATCTGCTCGGGGGTGGCAAGGTCGCATTTGTTGGCAGCCACCATCATGGGGCGCTCCGCCAGTTGTGGATTGTAGGCTTTCAGCTCACGGTTGATGGTTTCAAAATCCTCGATGGGATCCCGGCCCTCGATGCCGGACACATCCACGATGTGAACCAGCAGCCGGCAGCGCTCGATGTGGCGCAAAAAGTCGTGGCCGAGGCCCACCCCTTCGCTGGCGCCTTCGATAAGGCCGGGGATGTCGGCCATGACAAAGCTGGTGTTTTCCTCCAGCCGGACTACCCCCAGCACGGGGGTTAAGGTGGTGAAGTGGTAGTTGGCGATTTCGGGCCTTGCCTGGCTGACCATGGAGATCAAGGTGGATTTGCCCACGTTGGGGAAGCCCACCAGCCCCACGTCGGCCAGCAGTTTCAGCTCCAGGATAACCTCCAGCCGCTCGCCCAGCCGGCCGGGTTTTGCAAACCGGGGAATCTGGCGGGTGGGGGTGGCAAAGCGGGCGTTGCCCCAGCCTCCCTTGCCGCCTCGGGCCACCACCACGGGGGTGTCGCCCGAAATGTCCGCCAGCAGCCTTCCGGTTTCGGCGTCCTTAATCAGCGTTCCTCTGGGGACGCGGATAATCAGGTCGGCGCCGTTTTTCCCGGTGCAGCGCTTGGGCCCGCCGTTGGCGCCGTTCTCGGCGGCGTATTTGCGCTTGTAGCGAAAGTCGGCCAGGGTGGAAAGGTTGCTGTCCGCCACAAAGAGGATGTCTCCGCCCTTGCCGCCGTCCCCGCCGTCGGGGCCTCCGGCCGCCACGTATTTTTCCCGGTGGAAGCTGACGGCTCCGTTGCCGCCGTCTCCTGCCCGAAGGGATATTTTTGCTACATCAATAAACATTGAGGTCTCCTTATCGCTTTCGAATCTGTACTCATATGGGCCTGTGATTTGCTATTCTATGGCGCCTTGCGCCTTATGGACTATGGCTCGGGTGGAACCGTTTTTTCCGGAAAGCCGTCTGAATACAGGTTCTTACGTTGCCGTTGGGGAAGGCCTGTCCCTTTTTAGGCTCTTTGGGCGCTGTTGTGGCTTTCCACCACCCGGATGATGCCGTTTAAGTCTTTATGGAAGACAATGTCTTCAAAGTGGTTTTCCCGCAAAATGGTGGCCACGTCTTCCTCCTGCCCCATGCCGATTTCCATCAGCAGGGCGCCGCCGGGGCGAAGC
>JAKPGH010000050.1 GCA_029550985.1 Bacillota bacterium | reverse complement strand
CCGGCCAGTACCTGTGGCAGCCGTCCATCAAGGAAGCAACGCCTGACACCATCCTCAACCGCCCGCTGTATACCTCGGCATATATGCCTTCCATCGAGGCAGGAGCAAAAACCGTGGTATTCGGCGATTTCGGCTATTATTGGGTGGCTGACCGTCAGGGCCGTGTGTTTAAGCGACTGAACGAGTTGTTCGCAGCGACGGGTCAGGTAGGCTTTATCGCTACCCAGCGCGTGGATGGCAAGCTTGTGCTCCCAGAGGCTATCAAGGTGCTGCAGCAGAAAGAATAAGAAAGGCTGGTGCGGCATGATGGATCTGTTTGAAAAGGTCAAGGCAAATCTCATATTACAGCACAGTGAGGATGATGCCCTATTACAGGAGTACATTTCTGCTGCTGTGAACTATGCGGAGAGCTATCAGAAAAAGCCGGAGGGCTATTACACCGACAACCCCATGCCGCCCACCACAGAGCACGCCGTTGTTATGCTGTCGTCTCACTTCTATGAAAGTCGGGACGGCAGCACCGGCGGCTTTTTTGCCGATAATGTGCAGGCTGGGCAGCAGGTGTGGAATACGGTAAACCTGCTTCTGCGGCTGGATCGGGATTGGAAGGTGTGATACATGAGCTTTGGGAAAATGAACACCTTTGTAGACATTGTTACGACGGAGCCGATTAAAGACAGCGAGGGCTTTTCGACAAGAAGCGACACTGTACTGGCAAGCGTCCGCGCATATAAAGAAGACCGGCACGGTAATGAAAAATGGGCCAACAGAGCGGCCTTTTCAAAAGCGTCTGCCCTGTTACGCTTCCGTAGGATACCCGGCCTTGAAATCACAACCTCCCTTGTGTTGGTTTGCCCAGACGGCAGGTACAACATCATCAGCGTGGAGGACGTGAAAGGACGCGGCATGTATATTGAGGTGCTGGTAGAGAAGGGGGTGCAGGCCAGTGGCAAAGGCTGACGTAAAAATGCCGGAGGAATTTCTCTTAAAAATATCCCGGCTTGGAGAGAAAACCGATGAGATCATTCCAAGGGTACTGGAAGCAGGCGATCAGGTTGTGTTGGACAAAGTGAAGTCTAATCTGCAATCGGTTATCGGCAGGGGCACTAAATATCCGTCCCGTTCCACCGGTGAACTATCGGATGCTTTAGGGCTTACCCCAGCCAAGCAAGACAGAAAGGGCAATTACAACATCAAGATCGGCTTTTCTGAACCCCGGCGGGATGGTGAGAGCAACGCCAAGCTTGCCAATATCATCGAATATGGCAAAAGCGGCCAGCCAGCAAAGCCGTTTTTGAAACCGGCAAAATCCTCAAGCAGGAAGCGGTGTGTGGAGACGATGAAGGCCAAGCTGGATGAGGAGATGAATCTACTATGAGCATTTTACAGGAACTAAACCAGGCCTTATCGGCTGTAGGCATCCCCATTGAGACAGGAGTGTTTAGCGGTGTGCCCCCTGATGAGTATCTCGTTATCACCCCGATGGCGGATATCTTTGAGGTCTTTGCCGACAACCGACCCCAGGCGGAAACCCAGGAGGTTAGGTTGTCTTTGTTTGTCAAGGGCAATTATTTGACCCGTAAAAACCAGGTGGTAAAGGCGCTGCTGGCTGCGGGCTTTACCATTACCGACCGCCGGTATATCGGACATGAGGATGATACCGGTTATCACCATTACGCCATTGATGTGGCGAAAGAGTACGAAATTAAGGAGGAATGAGTTATGGCGACGATAGGCCTTGACAGGCTTTACTATGCCAAAATCACCGAGGATACAAACGGCAATGAGACTTATGCCGATCCAATACCGCTGGCCAAGGCGATGACAGCAGAGCTTTCGGTGGAACTGGCCGAAGCGACCCTCTATGCCGACGACGGTGCAGCGGAGGTGGTTAAGGAGTTTCAGTCCGGCACACTTTCATTGGGTGTTGACGACATCGGAGTCAAAGCCGCCGAAGATTTGACAGGTGCCAGGATCGACGACAACAAGGTGCTGATCTCCTCCAGCGAGGACGGCGGCAAACCTGTGGCCATCGGATTTCGGGCCAAAAAGGCCAACGGCAAGTACCGATATTTCTGGTTATACCGGGTCAAGTTCGGTATACCGGCAACAAACCTGCAGACCAAGGGCGAGAGCATCACCTTTTCCACACCCACCATTGAGGGGACAGTCATGCGCCGCAATAAGCTGGATGGGCAGGGAAATCATCCGTGGAAGGCGGAGGTCAGCGAGGATGACTTAGGTGTTGAACCTGAGATTATCACCGGATGGTACGAAGAGGTGTATGAGCCGGTCTTTGCAACGGGAGGAGGCGGTGAATGATGACGAACGAGGATAGAAGTGCCATCATCAACATTGGCGGCGAGGAGTATCAGCTGATTCTCACCACCAAAGCAACTAAGGAAATCGCCGGGCGCTACGGCGGACTGGAAAACCTGGGTGCCAAGCTGATGAAATCAGAAAACTTCGAAATGGCCCTGGACGAGGTGGTGTGGCCGATTACGCTGCTGGCGAACCAGAGCCTTTTGATTCACAACCTGAAGAACAAGGACGATAAAAAGGAACTATTGACTGCGGAAGCGGTGGAACTTCTGACTTCCCCTCTGGAACTGGCGGCATATAAAAACGCCATCATGGAGGCTATGGTCAGGGGGACCAAGCGGAATGTGCGAAGCGAGGATGAACCTGCAAAAAACGCCCAGGTCGAGTGAGTGATGATGAATTGTTCACTCGACTTTTGTATTACGGCACAGTCCAGCTTGGACGCAGTGAGGATGAAACATGGCTTATGCCCCTTGGCCTATTAATGGACTTGTGGGAGTGCCACAAGCAGTTCTTAGGGCTTTCAAAGCCCAAACGGGAACTGAACATCGATGATGTAATCCCCTATGGAATTTAAGTATCTTCCAGGAAAGGAGGCGGCATAAATGGCGGATAATTTTGGCCTAAAAATTGGCGTTGAGGGCGAACGTGAGTTTAAGAACGCTCTGCGGAACATCAACCAGTCCTTTAAGGTGCTGGGCAGCGAAATGAAGCTGGTATCCTCGCAGTTTGACAAGCAGGATAAATCGGTGCAGGCAATCACTGCCCGCAATCAGGTGCTCAATAAAGAAATCGACGCCCAGAAAAACAAGATATCCACCCTTGAAAAAGCTCTGGTCAATGCCGCCGCCTCCTTCGGTGAGAATGATAAGCGCACACAAGCCTGGCAGATCCAGTTAAACAATGCCAAAGCCGAACTAAACGGCATGGAACGCGAACTTGAGCAGAACAACAAGGCACTGGATGATGCTGCCGAGGGCTTTGACGAGGCTGAAAAACAAACCAGAGAATTTGGGGATGAATTGGACGATACGGCGGATACAGCCGATGATGCCGGTGGGAAATTTGAAAAGCTGGGTGCCATCGTCAAGGGTATCGGTATTGCGGTAGGCGCGGCTATGGCAGCAATTGGTGCCGCCACGGCGGCTGCGGGCAAGGCACTGTACAATATGGCAACCGATGCCGCAGCAGCAGGCGATCGAATTGATAAAGTAAGCCAGAGTGTCGGCTTGTCTACCAAAGGCTTTCAGGAGTGGGATTACGTCCTTTCCCAAAACGGCGCGGATATCGAATCCCTAAAGACCGGACTAAACGGCTTAAACAATACAGTGGACGACGTTATTAACGGCAACGAAGCCGCTGCCCGCAAGTTTGAACGCCTTGGCATTTCCATAGATGACCTAAGAGGCAAAAGCCGTGAAGAAATCTTCAATATGACCATTGCTGGTCTACAGAGCGTGTCGGATGAGAGCGAAAAGGCAGCGATTGCCAGTGACCTGCTGGGAAAATCAGCAGTAGGCCTTGCGCCGCTTTTAAATCAGACTGTCGAAAGCACCGAGGC
>JAKPGH010000029.1 GCA_029550985.1 Bacillota bacterium | reverse complement strand
GTCGCTGAAACTGTCCGTGACTTCTGTCAGCGCCTCGGTGGTGGACTCCATATTGTGGGAAAACCGTGCCAGCGCGTCTGCCATAATGTCCAGGTCGTCCAATGCTTCGTCCGTACTGTCATAGATTTCGTCTTTGCCGGCGTAGATGGTGGCGCGGGCGTCGTTCAAATCATCCAGACCATTGGCCACGGTGTTCAAACTGTCACTCATGCCATCGAGAGTGTCCAGAATCACATCCAAGCTTGCGTTGATGGCGTCGTAAGAATCCTCGATTTTTTCCTTGTCTTCCCGCAAATCCTTAATATCCTCCAGCTGCGCCAGCGTGGCGGGAAAAGCGGTGAAGATCATGCCTCCATAAGAAAAGTCCTCGGTGCCAACACGAATGGAGAAGTGACGTTCCTCCCCCGGCAGGACCAGGAAGAGCACCGTACGCTTATTGCCCAATAATTGAATCTGAGCGCCCGGCGCCTCCAGCGACAGAATCTCATCGCCGTCAAACAGGGAAACGGCGCTTAACACCAGATTATTCCGCATGTACTCGCTGGCGGATGGATTGGGAACCACATCCAACAGGATTTCTACAACGCCCTTTTCGCCGGCTAGCTTTTCCGCCGGACAATACACGCCGTTGAGCTTGTAAGAAATCTCGATGTTCCAAGGGAACTTTTTGAGAGGCTCGTCGGTCACCCCTTCAAAGTAGAAGTGATCGGGAGAATTTTCGTCAAAATCGAACACTACGGCTCCATTTTCCATGCGGGCCGCGCGATCATCCGTCAGGTTGTTCACTTCGGTGTAAGTTCCGTAGTCCACAATGGACGAGTTCCCGTGCAAAGCGTAGCTTTTTACCACACTGCTGTTGGTGACGCCGCCATAATAATCCAAGGTGGCGTAAAACGCTTCGTCATAGATATAGGCCGGCGAAGCCGACGGATTTGTCGATTTCTCGGCGGCGAAAGCCGGTGTGACCGAACCGGTGGCGAGAATCATTGCCAGATTGAATGCAACGATATTTTTTTGAATATGAAAATGTTTTTTCATGACGGATCTGCTCCTCCATTAGGAATCAAAATGATTCTGTGATTCTTCCCTTGCGGACGCCTCAACCTGCGTGCTCTTTTTCGCAATCCGTTTTGAATGCCGGCGCTTGCGATGCCGCAGCAGTTTTGCTTTGGGGGAAAGGCTCAGTAGTTGCAACAGCTTCCTTCCGGCGGGAACGCTTTCGGCAACGGTTTCCGCAACGGTATCAACTGCGGACGAAGGCGCCGGGAGCGTTTTGCTTAGTTTCTGCGGCTTTGCGCTTCGCCACCACAGGGTTGTTTTTGCAATGACCGGTTCAAAGGTGACAAGAACGGCCGGCGTGATGAACATGCTGATGACAGCGGAAATCACGGAGCCCCGCGCCAGCATGTTGCACAGGCTGCTGATGATACCGATGGACGAGATCAGCCCGACGCTGATGGTGGCGCAAAGGAGGACCAGTGAGCTTGTGATAATGGACATATCTGATGTATTGGCCGCGGTTAAAATAGCTTCTTTCCGATCATGCCCGTTTTGAATTTCCTCCTGAAATCTGGTGGCCAGCAGGATGGAATAGTCCACCGTCGCGCCCAGCTGCACGCAGCCGATGACGGTGGGGGCCACAAAGGGCATGGCTTCCTCCAGGAAGAATTGCGTGCCCTGATTCAAAAAGACCGCCAATTCTATGGCCGCCACCAGCAGGAACGGAATGCTCAACGATTTGAAGGAAAACGCGATGATGGCCAGGACCGCAATCATGGAAATCACATTGGTGACCTCAATATCGATGGCGGTCAGGTCCACCAGGTCGGCAGTCATGGCAATTTCTCCTGTTACGCAGGCTTCCGGGTCGTATGACTTGACGATTTCCTTAATTTCCTCCAGCTGGGTTTTGGCGTCGTCGGTGGCTGCGGAATATTTGGAGGTAACCATGATTAGCTGCATGCCGTCCTGCTTGAGCATCTTTCGCAGGTCGTCGGGAATAAAGAAATCAGGGATTCCAGGCCCGACCAGCTCGCTGTAGGATACAACGGAGTTGACGCCGGTCACATCTTCCAGCCGGTCGTTTAGCTCGTGCATTTGATTGTAGGGGAGTCCGTCCTTCATCACAATGAAGTGAACGCTTGTCATGCCGAAATCATTTTTCAGTTTGTCGTTGGCAACGATGGAGGGAAGATCCCGCGGAAGGGTCTGGTCCAGCTTGTAGTAGACCTCCGCATGCTTTTGCGCATAATACGCGGGAACCAGCAGAAGGAGAAACAATGCTACAAACAGCTTGCTGTGTTTGGCGATAAAGGCGTTTGGCCGGGACAGGTCAAAACGAATGGTCCGGTGTTGATATTTATGAATGATATTGTCGGCCAGCAACAGAATCGCCGGCAGCACAAAAACAACCACCACAAGGCCGAGGGCGACGCCCTTTGCCATCACAAGGCCGATATCCTTGCCCAGCAACAGGCGCATAAAGCAAAGTGCAAGAAATCCGGCCACGGTTGTGAAGGAACTGGAGAACACAGCGGTAAATGCCGCGACCACAGACTTTGCCATGGCGTCACGCTTATCCGAATAGCGCTTGCATTCCTCCTCATACCGGTGGTATAGGAAGATGGAGTAGTCCATGGTCACGCCCAACTGGAGCACCGCCGCAATGGCCTGTGTGACATAGGAAACTTCGCCCAAAAAAATGTTTGTGCCGAAATTATAAGCAACCGCCAGCCCGATACTGGCCAGGATCGCCAGCGGCAATACCCACGAGGATATGGTCAGAGTCATGGCCACATACGTGGCCAGTACCGCCAGCAGAACGTAAATGGGAAATTCGGACAGGATCAGTTCTTTGATATCCCTGGTAACGGTGGAAATCCCCGCCAGAAAACAATGTTTGTTGCATATGGATCGAATTTGGTCAATGGCGTTCATGGTTTCATCGGATCCGCCGGGCGTATCGTATTGCACGATGATCATGGTGGCGTTGCCCGAATAAAAAATTTCCCGAATTTCTTCCGGCAGCATATCTGTCGGTACCTGAATGCCGACGATGCTGGACAAACAGATCACGTTGTTGACGCCGGGAATATCTTCTATTTCGTTTTGCAAACGGTCTGCGTAAGCGGGCGGCATGTCCTCTATGACAAGCATCGTGGTGGCCGCCATTTGAAAAGGCTCCTCCAAAATCTTCGAGCCTTTTACCGAATCCAAATCCTCGGGAAGGTAGGAAAGAATATCGTAGTTGATGCGGGTAGCGATAAAACCGATGAAACTGGGGATCAGCAGCAGCAGGGCAATCAATACAACCAGTTTTGGTTTTCGCGTAATGTGGTAAGCAATTTTTTCGATCAAACAAAACACTCCTCTTTTATCCAAAATCGCCATGCAACTCAAAGGTGCGTCTTTGATCCGGTTGCCGGTCAGCCGCATACTGCCAAATTCCACGGTTGCCGTGGCCTCCAGGCGGTTGCCGGTGATCGTCCCTTCCATACAATAGGAAGGTGCGGACCGCGCTGACCATCATCCCGAAAAGAGAGAAGATGTTTCCGTTGCACTGTCCGCCCTGAATGGGATTTTTTATGTGATACTTACCGCTGATCTTGCCGTCTCACATCAAATGGTCAGTGAAAAACCACCTCACACCCCATTAATATTACAGGCAATATTCCCACATCATTCCGGGAGCACAAAAGGAATCATCAGTAGGCAAAAAGCCGGTTGTTCCATAATTGAATTTTTATAAATTATTTGACTTATGCCGCACATGTGTATTATACTGATTGATGGTTGGAGCAACAATGGTCGAATAAACCTTAAAATGTGGAAAATGCCACACTTATGAAGAAAGTGTGGCAAAAGCAACATTTACGGTTAAAAGTAGAGGTTCAGCATATGGAAGAAAAGGAAAAGATGGATCGGCGGATAAGGAAAACAAAAAAAGCAATTCGGCTGGCATTTGCAGAATTGCTTTCTCAAAAGGATATCAATGAAATTACAGTGCGCGATATTTCAGATTTAGCCGATATCAACCGCAAAACCTTTTACAACTATTATTCGGGCATTTATCAGATCGTAGATGAAATTGAAAATGAAATAGTTTTGGCTTATGAATCAATTCTGGGCGAAGTGGACCTTAAGCGGGACTTAAAAAATCCATATCGTATCTTTGAAAGGTTGACAGCCATTATCAATACCGATTTGGATTTTTATGGATATCTGCTGTCCATGCGTGGAAATGTGAGTTTGGTGAGCAAGATTGTCACCATGCTGAAAACGAAAACCAAAGAAGCCCTTCGCTCACAAATTGAAATGGACGAGACCACCGCCGACATTGTTTTGGAGTATGCCATTTCCGGTATGATTGCCGTTTATCAACAGTGGTTTAATTCAAACCGCCGCCAATCCATTGAAGAAATCTCCGAAACGGTCAGCATTTTGTTCTTCCACGGATTCAGCGGCATACTGGAACATCAGAAAAAATGAACCAAACAGCTAACCCGCAGTCTGGACATGATCACATTTTTCCAGTCAAAATAGCCCTGAAGCCTATGGTCTCAACCGCATTCAGGTGTTGTTCCAAAACAAAGAGCAGTCCGCCGATGCGCTGCGGACTGCTCTCTTTACATGGTGCAAACTTGCCGTTTACTTCTCCGGCACTAGGAGTATGTCGCCGGGATGAATCAGGTCGGTGCGCTTTTTGCCGTTGAGCTGTTCCAACTCCTCGATGGTGCAGCCTGCTTTTCTGGCAATCAGCCAGAAGCTGTCCCCCTGCTGCACGGTGTAGGTGCCGGAGGATACACCGGCTTTTGCCTTCCTGGGATCCTCCGCCGTTATGCCGTACGGGTCAAAGGTGTAAGTCTTGCCGCCGATGACCTTTTTCCCGGCGACGGGCTTGCCGTTCTGGAAGTACATCCACTGGCCGGCATCGTTTCTTATCCAACCCTGCATGGTCTCGCCGGAAAGCTTCCGCTCCACCAGCCGGCGCAGGACAGCCGCAAACTCCGCCCGGGTGACGGTGCCCTTCGGGTCAAAGCGGTTGTTTTGTTTGCTGCTCAAAACACCCGCCATCTGCACCTGCTTGACGGCGTCCCTGGCGCTGGAACTGATTTTGCCGCTGTCTGCAAAGGTATTTTCTACCTGGACTTTCGGCAGGGTAAAGCCGGTGGCTTTGGCGTAGTTCTGCAGAATTACCGCCAACTGCTCCCGGGTTACCCCCTCCTCCGGACTAAATTTTCCGTTGCTGCCTTTAAGGATGTTGCTCTGATTCGCCCACTCGATGTAGCCCAGATAGTAAGCACCCTGCTTGACGTCGGAAAAGCTGCTCTTTTGGTAGCCGCTGACATTGACATCGGCAAGGCGTCCCAAAGCGGCGACCAGCGCGCCTCTGGTAATGGCTGCATCGGGGCTAAAGGAAGTGGTCGCAGTACCGTTAAGCAGCCCGCGGCTGACGGCAAAGTCGATGTCGTCCTTCGCCCAGTGGGTTGCTGTGTCGGTGAAGGTGTTTCCCTGCTTGTAGCCGACGCCGTAGGTGGAGAAGTGGTTGGTGGTAAAGCGGAGGACCTTCGCTTCGCTGTCATAGACCGAGTGGGTCAGCCAGTGTACCTTGCCGTTGCCGTCCACGTAAACAGCCATAAGATTGCCGGCGGATTCGGTGGCTCCGAGAGTATAGGGGATGGTGACGGTCACACTGCCGTTGCCGAAGTTCTGTACCTGCCGGCCGCTTCCGTAGCTTGCCGTCAGCTCAAAGGTGGGACGGTTTCCAATGGCGTTTCTGGCGTCCCCCGACAGGGTGGAGTTGCTTCTGCGGGTGGCGGTGATGTGAACGTCCGACTTGGCCTGCCGGTTGATTTCCTTCACCGTCGCCAAATCCAGCCCCACTTGAATGTCGGGGTTGTCCACTACAATGATGGTCTGGATGATTTGCTTTTGGATGATGGTTTCCTGCACCGCCTTAGGCAGGTTCACCGTGACATTTCCGGTGACGTTGCCTGCGGTGTTGCCGGCCTTCACCCGAATCACCACAACCACGCCGTTTTGGTTGCCGTTTTTCTTGGCTTGAGCCAGCGCCTGATTCAGGGCGTTGGTCACGGCCTGGCTGGTTAGGTTTACAGTAAGGTTGCCGCTGGAATCCACTGTGCCGGAAACGGTGGTTTCTCCCTGGGCGGGGGCGTTGGGCTCATCCATTACCACAAGGGGGGCAACGTTGGTAGAGCTGCTGCCGGAACCGCTGGAGCTGTCATCGTCATCATCGTCGCTGCTGCGGCTGCCGGAGCTGCCGCCGTTGTAACTGAAGGTGACGGAGATGGTGTGGTCGGCTGTGACGTTGTCAAAAGTGTAGCTTGTGATTTTTCCCTGACTTGCGTTATCCACCTTCACATCGGCGATGGAGTAGCCACTGTTGGGGGTGATGGTGAAGGTCTGGCTGTCACCGTGGTTCACCGTCACGCTGCCGCTGGGAGAAATGCTGCCCCCCGCCCCCGCCGTTGCGGTGATGGTGTAGGTGGGAATATCCTCCCAGATAGCGTAGACGGTGGTGTCTGCGGTGAAGGTATAGCTTTCGCCCGCACTCACCTGTGGACCGGAAGAGTCGCCAATGGCCCAAGCCACAAACCGCTTGCCATCAGGGGCGGTAAAGCCGTTTTCCGGCAGTTGGAAGAACTCACCCTCGCGAGCTGTTCCGGCTGCCATGGAACCGCTGCCGCCGTTGGGAGCGTATGTAATGGTGTAGGAAGGTATTGACGCAAACTCAACGTATTGGTACTTGGTGAGCCTCTCCGCATCGTAAGGATCGTCCGGCAAGGTGCCGTCGGAATGATTGCTTGCCCTTGCAACAAGCACGCGCTGCAGGGTAAGCGTCCCATTGGTTAAAATGCTAAAATTACTACCGACCAGATTTGCTTGGAGGGTGACAGGCCCGGAAATGATTACATCGCAATCCCATATAGCACTTAGCTGAGCACGGATGATGGTGCCACCGGAAATGTTTATCGTGGGATTTGCACCAGATCCAGGGCGGCCAAAAAGCCCTTGAAGTCCGGTAATCTCGCATCCGGAAATATTTAATTGGCCTCGTTTTATTACAATTGCGGCGTTGTTCATTAAGCTCATGTCTGTATGGCTTACGCTGCCGCCGGATATGGTCATGGTGCCAGGGGATTCGGCATAAATCCCTATCCATTCACCGATCACGTCGCAGTCGATAACGGTGAGACTGCAATCTGATTGAGGTGATGTGAAGGAAATTCCACAATAATTGTTGGAGATTATGGTAACCTCGTTAACGGTCAAAGAGCCCGCGTCGACTACGATGCTGCTTCCAGAATGAACAATGATTTTGCCGCCACCGCCATTTATGGTCAGTTTGCCGGTACCATTGTGTATGATGCCTAGGCCGTTGCTTTCCAGCTTGTGGCCGTTTAAGTTCAGGGTAAAGCTGTAACTGTTGGTGCCGGGGATGGTTACTTCCGCATCCAGATCGAGGTCGCTCAGCAGTTGGATGGTTTCCCCATTCTTCACCGCATCAATGGCATCCTGCAGGGTTTTGTAGTAGGTGGAGCCAATTTGGGCGACAGCAGTATCAAATTCAAGATACTTGTAGGCGGTGATTTTACTTTCATCGTAAGCTTCCGGCAAGGTGCCGTTGTAATTCTTGCTTGCCTTGATCACCTTTACGCCATTTAACTGCAGATTTACATTACTCAGCGCTCGACTAGAACTGCGGTTTGTACCTTGGATAACGGTATGTCCGGAAACCGTTACCGTGTTCTTGGTGCCATAGTCATTTCCAATACCGATCTCAAAACCGCTGATTGTACTGTCGGAAAGATTGATACCTTCCATCGTTACGTAACTATAGTTAATACCATAACGAGTAGTACCAGAGTTAGAATCGTCCGATCTGATGATTTGGCTGTTGGAAATATTAATGGCGCCAATATTATATCGAGTACCACTGTCATAGAGATAAATTCCGTAATACGCGTTCACCGTGCAGTTAATGATATCTAAGTTCCCAAAGCCTTGGGGAGCGTTAAAATAAATCCCATAATTACCGTTTAAGGTGCAATTCCGAATGGTTAAATTACCAGTGTTGCACTTTATTTGAACCACCGAGAGAGAGCTTCCAATGGCTTGAATCTTGCCGCCAGCCACGCTGCTGTCAATGGTCAGTTTGCCAGGGCCTGTGTAAAGGATAGGTGGGGATGACAACTTGTTAAGTTCTATCGTTTTGCCGTTCAGGTCAAGGGTAAAGTCAAAGTTTTTGTCAATGGTAATGGTTGCATCAAGGGTAATGTTTTCCAACAATACGATGGTTTCCCCCTCCTGCACCGCGGAAACAGCATGCTCCAGTAGGGTATAACCTGTGTCGCCGATTTTGGCATAGAAAGAGAACCCAAATTCGAGGTATTGGTAGCTGGAAAGGTTGCTTTCATCGTAAGGGTCCGACGTGTTTCCATCGGGGTTGGTGCTGGCTTTGACCACCATTACGCCGTCCAAAACCAGATTGGCATTGTTGAAAGCAGGCGCGCCCTGGAAAACCACGGGGCCGGCAACGGCTACTCTTCCGGTTCCGTCTATGCTGCCCTTTATGGTGCCGGTTTGAGCAGAGGCCCTGATGCGGTTGGCAATGGTCAGGGTGCCGCCGCCATTGTGCAGGATGCTGGTGCCACTGCCGCCGCCATCCAGCGTATTGTTATTTAAATTAAGGATAAAGCTGCGGTCATCGCCTGCGGGGATTTCCACTGTCTCGGCAAGGGTGAGGTTGCCCACCAGATCGATGATTTCGCCCTCCTGCACCTCATCAACAGCGGATTGCAGATTATCATAAAAGGCATTGGTGGTTGCGTTGCGAATTTTGAGGTTGGCCGGCGCAAAGGCCAGGTATTTATAGGTTTTGATGTTATTGTTCAGGACTTCGGCGGAAATGACATTGTTTTGGGAACCGTCAACATTGGTGCTGGCATGGATGATACCCGTATAGTCGCTCAAATCCGGAGCATTAGATGCCGCACTAGTGCCACTGCTCCGCAGGACGACAGGAGAGTTACCCTGGATTTTGAAGGCCGAATTAACTGCATAGTAGCCCACGGAATATATGGTGCAGCCTTTGAGGATAAGGGTGTGGTTACTTGACGAAGCCGAAATTGCATTGCCCAAAGAATCATAATTTCTAATATAAGTTCCGCCACCAATGGTAACGGTGGGTGTTGTGGCGTTGTAAATTCTAATACCATACAGGTGTCCCTCTATGGTTGCGCCGGAAACATCCAGGTTCCCTCGGCCCTCTATAGAAATGGCAGCGTTTGCGCCGGCTTTCACTTTCCCGCCTTGAATGGTGACGTCTCCGGAGCTATATGATTTAATTCCATAACCATTGTTCTCCACCATTGTATTTTTCAGCATAAGCCCGCTGGATGAATCTAATTGAATTGTGGCGGAAGTCATTGATGATGTATTAGCCAGCAAATAACCATTTTGAATGGTCAGGGTGCCGCCGCCTTTGTGTGTAATGCAGGTGTTGGAGCCGCCGTTCAGCGTTTTGCCGCCAAGGTCAATGGTAAAACTTCTAGAGTGGTTAATGGTCACCGTCTCAGTAAGGGTGATGTCATCTGTCAAATAGATCGTGCCATTCGTTGCTATATCGGGAATGGCTGCCATAAGTTCCTCCGCGGTGGAAACTGTAATGGAGAGGATGCTTCCGGTGGAGCCCAACAGCATGCCCAACGCCGTAGGTGCGGGGGTGGGTTCCACCGTCACCTTGATTTGGGGCAGTTCTGCGCTAACGGTGTAGCCCTCAATCACCGGGGTGAAGAGATATTCGCCCTCGGTGTTTCCGTCATATTCCGGCTCGGAAACCCAGGTAACGGGAATGGTCCGGGTGGTTTCGCCGGTTTCCTCCGCAGGGGAGGCGGCGCCGTAGCCATCCGCAGGCTCTGCCGATACATGGTCGGGCGCGGATGTATCCCCGTCGGAGTTTTCGGTATCGTCCACCGGTTTTCCCGACGCCTCGTCGGACATGGAGGTATCCTCATCGGCGCTTGCGGCGTCATCCTCTTCCTCGGCGGGAGCGGCGGTCTGCACCGTGACGGTCAGGGTTTTGGGCAAATCCAAATCCTCCAGGGATGTGCCCGGCGCAACGGTCCGTTCGGTTTCCTCCAGGGGAACAAATGCAACGATGATGCCCTGGCTTTCTTCCTCAAGTGTGCCTGTTTCTTCCACAGGTGCACCTGTTTCTTCCATGCCTATTTCTTCCACAGGTGTGTCTGTTTCTTCCGCCACGGCGGGTACCGGCAACATCGTCGCCACCATGCACAAAGCGAGAAGAATGCTGAACAAGCGCTTGCTCACGGGTTGATTCCTCCTTCACGGATTGTGGTTTCGTTTTTGCGTGAGAGTGGGCTAAATAGTTCTATGTTGGGAGCAATAAGCCGAGAGAACAATGACGAAACCTTACCTCCGCCAATGGGAAGGGGGAATTCGATTGCAAACTTAACTTTTGCTCCTTTTCACCTCGCTATAGATTGCCGCTGAACCGTGGTTCAAATATCATGTCGGGCATGTCCGACCTGTCGTCTTCTTCTACCAAATACTGTTTTTGCTGGAAGCCCAACATCCCGGCAATCGTGCAGATTGGAAACCTGCGAATTGTCCGGTTTAGTGTTCCAGCATCTAATGTATCAAAAAAATTTCAATAGAATTATTTTCTGCATCAAACATGATTTTTTTGACATGAATCATCGGTTTGCTAACCTCCTATTTTCAAATCTGTCTGAAACAAAAGAAGCAGTCCGCAGGCGATGCGCCGCGGACTGCTTCTTTTATTGTTCGATTGGCCATGCAACCCAAACTACAGCGGATACCGGGCAAACATATTTTTTGCGGATGTCCCAGTTGCGAATGGCGACGCCGGTTGCCGAAATGCGGCGTCCAAGCCTTCCTTTCCAAAGAACAGCAGAACACTGGCACAACCGACGAAAGCAAGCAACGACCGCTTCATGTCATTTTTCCGCCCGCCTGCATGGTGAAAATGTAAATGGGATTTTGACCGGTCATGAGGTGATGTGCCCCCGCCTTCTTGCCGGAAGCCACCTGCAATGCAACCACCTCCGTATCCAGAAAGGGGAACTCCCGCATACAAGCCGTCAACTCCGCAACGGTCTCAAGGGAAATGGCGGTGGTAACGATGCGGACCCTTTGGTTTTTTGCCAGCAGCAACAGAAGAATCTCCCGCATCCGGCCGGAGCATCCCCCAATAAACACATGGCTTGGGTCGGGCAAGTCGGCGCAGGCCTCCGGCGCCGTTCCGCTGACCACCGTCAGATTTTCCACCGAAAACCGAGCTTTGTTTTGTTGCAAAAGCTCTACCGCCGCGCTCCTGCGCTCGATTGCGTAAACCTGACCTTTTTTTGCCTGCAATGCCATCTCGATGGCAACCGACCCCGTCCCCGCGCCGATATCCCAGCAAACCGAACGCTCGGTCAGCTGCAGCTTGGAAAGACATACGGCGCGCACTTCGCTTTTGGTCATGGGAACGATACCGTCCGCGTCCGAACCCCGCAGAAACTGGCTGTCCGGCAGGCCGTGGGTCGCTATGGCATCGGGCCGGTGGTTTTCAATCAGCGCAACGCTTAAAGGGTCGTAAACCCCATCCGCAAGCTGGGCCGCCGTTCCTTGGGTGATTTTCTCATCCGGATAGCTCAGCCTTTCGCCGATGGTCACCTGCACATCACCCAAGCCTGCTTGCACTAAAGTGAGGCACAGCTGGTTCATGCCGTGCTCGCCGCCGCCCAGGACAAAGACACGGCTGTGGGACCGAACGTCCGGCAGGATGTTGTGTTTCCGCCCGTGAACGCTGGTGACAAAAACATCCTCGTAAGAAGTTTTCAGCCTGGCACAGAGGTATGACAATGAGCTGATGCCGGACAAAACGTCCACCTTGCACCCTTCGAGCAACGGCAGCAGTTTTTTGGCACCGCTGAAAAAGCCGACATCCCCCGACATTAAAACGGCAAATTTTTCGTAACCGCGGTGGGACAGAATATAGTCCGCAATGGCTTGGGGGTCAATGGCTTCGTAGACCGCTTGTGGAGAAGCAGCGGCCGCCTCCAGCATTCGCCTGGCGCCGATAAGGCAGTCGGCTTGCCGGATGGCTTCAAGCGCTTCTTTGGTCATGGCGTCCCGGCTTCCAGGCCCGATGCCCACAATGTGGACATGCGGCACCCATCGGCAGCCGAACCGCCGACAAAGGATTTCAATCGCTTCCCCGATCGTGACGCCGTTTCGCTGGGGCGGGCGCCCGATGACGACCAATCGGGCCCCCGCTCTTTGAGCGGCTGCTGCTTTGGCGTCAAATCCACCCTCCTCGCCGCCATCCTTGGTCACCAGCCAGAAGGCGGACGCATACCGCAATAGGGCGACATTGACTTCTTCGGTAAACGGCCCCTGCATCGCAATGATGTGGGAAGACTTTAACCCGGCGGCGCTGCATGCCTGGAGGGATGCTTCCATCGGCAAAACCCGGGCGTAGACTCGTTGCGCAAAGTTGGTGATGACGGAGAATTGATGCAGTTCCTTGCTGCCGGTGGCAAGAAGGATGTTTCCTTCCGTCCCATTGAGAAACGCAACGGCTGCGCTGACGTCCGAAACGAACACCGCGTTCGAAGACGCAGAAGAAGCCTTGCGCAAAAGCCGCAGATATTCCGTTTTGGTAGCATGGCAGGCGGCGGCAATGTTTTCGGTGACGGAAGCCGCATAGGGGTGGGTGGCGTCCACCACCAAATCAAAACGGTTGTTGGAAAGCATTTCCATGATTTCCGCCGTCGACAGCCGCCTGGTGGAAATGGTGAGATTGTCCGCTTTGGGAAGCAACGCCTCGCCGTATTCGGTTGCCACGCAGGCCGTAACCGACACGGGCTGCGAGCTTAAAAACTCCACCAGTTTCCTGCCCTCTGTGGTTCCAGCAAAAACACAGATGTTATACATCCCGATACCCTCTTGGCGTCACCATATTCCCGCCAATGTTGCGGGTTGCTCCGTTGCCAATAAACACCGTGCTGAACATGTCCACCTCTGCGTCCCTCAAATCCTCCAGGGACAACAGCCGGCAATGTTGGCCTTCCCTGCCAATCTGCCGGGCAATGCCGCAAAGTCGGTCCTTTGGCAGGCAGCGCAGCAGGATGTCGCAGGCCCGGCGCAGGTGATGGGGGCGGCCCTTGCTGACCGGGTTGTACAGCACGATGGAAAAATCGGCCTGTGCCGCCGCAACCAGCCGCTTTTCGATGGTTTCCCAGTCGGTCAGCCGGTCGCTGAGGCTGATGGCGGCAAAATCGTGGGTCAGAGGCGCGCCCAAAAGCGCCGCCCCGCTGCAGGCGGCGGTGAGCCCGGGAATCACTTGAATTTCCGGCTCCGCGCAGGCGCCTCGGAGCTGGTAAATCAACGCGGCCATTCCATAGATGCCACTGTCGCCGGAGCAGACCACGGCGACTTGTTTTCCCTGCAGCGCCAAATCAATTGCCATCCGGCAGCGCTTTATTTCCTGCGTCATGGGGGTGGTGATAAACTCTTTGCTGGGATAGCGCTCTTTCACCAAATCCACGTACACATGATATCCGACAATGACATCGCAGCTTTTCAAAGCGCAGTTCGCCCCTATGGTCATATTTTCGTAGTTGCCGGGGCCGATACCCACTACAGACACTTTACCCAAAGCGCACCTCCAACCTTTCCGCCGCGATAGCCACCGTCACGCCGCAGACGGCGGTTTTTCCTACCACCAGAGTTTCCGCCCCCACCAACGCGGCCCGCTCGCAGACATTGTCCACGCCGGTGACCCTTTCTACAAATTCCGAAGCAGAAAAGTCGCCCTTTACCCTTTGCAGTTCCTCCGCGGAATAGAAAACTACCGGCCATTGGTTTCGGCCGCAGTATTCCAAAAGCCCCGTCTCGGCAGCTTTTAAGTCGATGGAAGCGACACACTTAACAGCCCGCGGGTCAATTTGATGTTGCTCCAGCACCGTTTGGATGGCATTGTGAATGACGTCGGCAGACGTTCCTTTGCGGCAACCGATTCCCAGATGCAGGATAGGCGGGATGAGGCGCAGCGTTTGCAAAAACGGCGCTTTCTTCCGAAAAGTGATGCAAATGCCGACATCGCCGGTTTCTCCCGGCACAACACCGTTAGGGTAATCGGTAATAATGGGAAAATCGCAGGAAAGGGGGACGTTTCTTTCCAAAATTGCGGCGGAAACGACTTTGGCCCGATGGATGTTATCGATGATAAACCCTTGCTTTGCCGCCCAGGCGTCTACGGCAAATTTGTTGTGAATGTCGGTGGCGGTGGTGATGACCGGGGTGGCGTTCAGACGCACCGCCAGCATTTCCGCTATTTCATTGGCGCCGCCAATGTGTCCGGAAAGGATGGGGATGACAAAACGGCCCAGCTCATCCATGCAAATGACGGCCGGGTCGGTGCGCTTGTCCCGCAGATGG
>JAKPGH010000256.1 GCA_029550985.1 Bacillota bacterium | reverse complement strand
GCCTCTGCCAAAAGGTAGCCTGGTCGGTCTACAACAAGCAGACTTGGACCATGCTCACCTACATGGGCATCGAGGAAGGCAAACTGGGAGACCCCGTCTCCCGCATCAACAAGCGCGGCAAAATCAAGGGAATCCTGCGGGACGCTCTGCGACAGAAGAGCGTAGGCATTATCGAAGAAGACCCTGCGAAAGGCATTGTCAAATACGCAAAGCCGGTGGGAGTCATCGCTTCTCTGGTGCCCACTACCAACCCTGATTTGACCCCCGGCGGACAGGCAATTTACGGAATCAAGGCGCGGGATGCCATTATCTTCAGCCCCCATCCCCGCACCAAAAACACCACCATTAAATGCGTGGAAATCATGCGTCAGGCCCTGCGGGAAGAGGGAGCCCCGGAAGATGTTCTGCTCTGCATTCCCAATCCTACCATAGCCATGACCCAGGCTTTGATGGCTCGCTGCGATTTGGTCATTGCCACCGGCGGCAGACCTATGGTTAAGGCAGCCTACTCTTCGGGAACCCCTGCCTATGGTTCCGGCGCCGGCAACGCCACTATGATCTACGACGAAACCGCCGACGTGGTGGACGCCTGCCACAACACCATGATTTCCAAAACCTCCGACTACGGCTCCGGCTGTTCCGCTGATGGAAATCTCATCGTTCACGAAAGCATCTACGACGCGGTGCTCAAGCAACTGGAAGTGGAGGGCGGCTATTTCGCCAACGCGGAGCAGCGGGAAATGCTCGGCAAGGTCATGTGGGACGAAGAAGGTCACCGCCTGGCCGACACCGTGGCCATTCCTCCTCAGAAGTTGGCCGAAGCCGCCGGGTTCACCATTCCCGAAGACCGCAAGTTCATCTTTGTGGAAGGGGATGGCATTGGTCCCGACAAGAAGTTCTGCCAGGAAAAGCTGACCACCCTGCTGGCGGTGTTCAAGTACGAAGGCGAATTTGAAAACGCCCTGGACATGATGCGCCAGATTTATGAAATCGGAGGAAAAGGCCACTCAGTGGGCATCTATTCCTTTGACGACGACCACATCCACCGCCTTGCTTTGGCTGCTCCCGTTTCCAGAATCATGGTGCGGCAACCGCAATCCAAAGCCAATGCAGGTTCTTTCACCAACGGCATGCCTATGACTTCTTCCATGGGCTGCGGCACTTGGGGCGGCAACATTGTGTCCGAAAACATCTGCCTCAAGCACTATATGAACACCACCTGGGTGTCCAGACCCATTCCCTTGGATATGCCCTCCAACGAGGAACTGTTCGGAAGCTTTTACGACCCTGCCCTTGAGGCATAAATCTTGTAAACACATAAGGAGGAAAGGACATGGAGCGCAAGTTTTCTCTGGCTCACCTTACCGCACTGCGTTGCCCTACCCCGGAACTGATTTACATAGCCGCAATGGCTGGATATGACTATGTAAGCCCCCGCCTGGTCAATCTTGGTGTAGCCGGAGAGGGAAACTACGATTTAGCTACCCAACCGCAGCTGTTGGCTCAAACCAAAAGAGCGATGGAGGCTACCGGCGTAGGCATCCACGATATTGAACTGATGCGGATTCTGGACGGAGTGGACCTCAAAAGTTACGAACCGGCTATGGAAGTCGGAGCGTCATTAGGAGCCAAACATGTGCTCTCCAGTATCTGGACCTCCAACAAGTCCTACTATATCGAAAAGTTCGGCGAACTTTGCGACCTGGCTGCCAAATACGGCCTTGGAGTGCAGTTGGAATTTGTCACCTGGGCCAGCGTCAGCACTTTGGCTCAAGCCAAAGAAGTGCTGCTGGCGGTCAACAAGAGCAACGCGGGACTGATGGTGGACACCCTCCACGCCCACCGCTCCCGGGTGAAGCCGGAAGAGCTGGAGGATTGCCCCCCCGAATGGTTCCAGTTTTTCCACATGTGCGACGGCCCCGCCGCCATTCCCGAAACCCAGGAGGAATTGATCGTCATTGGCCGGGACGCCCGCCGCTACTGCGGGGAAGGCGCCATCGACATGGCGGCTTACATTAGCCGGATGCCCCCAAACACCACCTGCAGCATTGAGCTGCCCCATCTGGCCAACGCCGCCGAGTTCGGTTATGCCGAGCATGCCCGCCGCTGCATTGTCAGTGCCAAAGAGTATCTGAAAAAACACAATTTGTTATAAGGGGGAACACCGATGAAGAAGCTGCTATCCGACCTGATGGTGGACTATTTAGAGCGCCGCGGCGTGGAATACATCTTCGGCCTTTGCGGGCACACGGTCATCGGCATGCTGGATGCGCTATCCCGCAGCAAGAAGATTAAGTACATTTCGGTTCGCCACGAGCAGGTGGCCTCCACCGCCGCCGACGGCTATGCCCGGGTGAAAAAGAAAGCCGGCGTTGTGCTCTGCCACTTGGGGCCAGGCCTGACCAACGCCACCACCGGCGTAGTCAACGCCGCTCTGGACTCCATCCCCATGGTGGTGATTGCCGGCGACGTTCCCAGCTATTACTTTGGCCGCCACCCCCATCAGGAGGTCAACCTGCACTGCGACGGTTCCCAATACGATATCTACAAGCCTTTTGTCAAGCGGGCCTGGCGGGTGGACGACCCGGAAGCCATGCCTTCCATTCTCGACAAAGCCTTCCGCCTGGCGGAAAGCGGGCGCCCCGGCCCTGTCCTGATTTCGGTGCCCATGGATATGTTCTCTCGGGAAATTGAGGAGGACCTTTTCCTGCGCACCTACCGGGACAGCCACACCACCGGCAAGCCCGCTCTGGACCCCGCCATTGCGAAGGAAATCGCCCGCGAACTGGTGGAAGCGCAGCGCCCGGTCATCCATGCCGGCGGCGGCATCTTGCTGGCCGACGCCTCCAACGAGCTGGCGCAGCTGGCGGAATTTTTGGATATTCCCATTTCCCGCACCTTGATGGGCCAGGGCTGCGTGTCCGACCAGCATCCCCTCCTTTTGGGGCAAACCGGCTTCTGGGGCTTTGATTTCACCCATCAGAAAACCAGAGAAGCCGATGTGATTCTGGCTCTTGGCACCCGCATGGCGGAGGCCGACTGCTCTAGCTGGTATGACGGCGTCACCTTTAACATGCCCACCACCCGCTTTTTGCAAATTGACATTGACCCCACCGAAATTGGCCGCAACTATCCCGTAGCCATCGGCGCGGTGGCCGACCTTAAGCTTGCCTTGCAGCAAATTCTGGAGGCCGCCAAAGAACTGAAGCCGGAAGGCATTCGGCGCCCCGGCCTGCGGGAAGAAATCGCAAAGGCCAAGGCGGATTTTAAAGCCAAGAATCAGCCCATTTGCGACGACGACCGCTTCCCCATGACGCCCCAGCGCATTCTGCGGGATGTCAAGCGGGTGCTGCCCGAAGACGCCCTCATCTTTACCGATGTGGGCTGGAACAAAAACGGCGTGGCCCAGCAGTTTGACATCACCGTGCCCGGCACCATCCACCATCCCTCCGGCCTTGCCACCATGGGATTTGGCTCTGCCGCCGTGCTGGGAGCCAAGCTGGCCGCCCCCGATAAAGTAGTGATTACCCTCATTGGCGACGGAGGATTCGGCACCAACCCATCCGTACTGGCCACCGCCGTGGAGCAGAACATCCCCGTTATCTGGGTGGTGATGAACAACTCCGCCTTCGGCACCATTGCCGGTTTGGAAAAAGCCAACTACGGCACTCAGTTCGGAACCCTGTTCACCACCCCCGACGGCCAATCCTACAGCCCCGACTGGGCGGCCATTGCCAGAGGCTATGGCGTCAAAGCGGTTCGGGTGGAGAAGGCCGACGACTTTGCCCCCGCCCTGCGCAAGGCCATTGAAAGCGGCGAGCCCTACCTCCTCGACGTTCCCATGGAAAATATTCCGGTTCCCACGCCGGGCTGCTGGAACATCAACGACATCTACCGCCCCAACGAGCTGGTGCGGGAAGGCAAGCTGGTTAAAAAGGTAGACGGCAGGTACGTTGCACCGACCCATGGCGCTTCCCACAAGTAGGAGGTGTCCTGTATGATGAAGTTGCCCTCTTCCATCACCCTTTGCGAGGTGGGCCTTCGAGACGGCTTGCAAAACGAAAAGACTCCATTTTCCACCGAGCGCAAACTATGGCTGGCAAAAAAACTGGTCGAAGCAGGGTTTTCCGTCATCGAGCTGGGCTCTTTTATGAGCCCCAAGGCCGTTCCCCAGTTGGCGGACACCGACGAGCTGTACCGTCAGATGGGGGAGAGTCCGGCGGAGTTGCGGGCCCTGATTGCCAACTTAAAAGGAGTGGAGCGGGCCATCGCCTGCGGGTGCAGGAAGGTTAAACTCAATGTGTCCGCCAGCCGCGCCCACAACCTTGCCAACCTCAACAAGACCCCGCAGGAAAGCATGGAAGGCTTTGCCGCTTGTGCACAAGCCGCCAGGGAAGCGGGAATAGCCCTTTCCGGTTCCATTTCCATGCCCTTTGCTTCTCCCTGGGAGGAAAAAATCCCCCTCGAGGACGTCATCGCCATTGTGGATACCTACCTTTCCATCGGAGTGGAGGAGATTTCCCTTTCCGACACATCCGGCATGGCGGTTCCCAGTCAGGTTTACGAGATGTGCACCCTGATGCAGCAGCGCTACCCCCAGGTGACCTGGTGGATGCATTTCCACAACACCAGAGGCTTAGGAATTGCCAACATGATGGCGGCCATGGAAGCCGGCATCACCCGGTTTGACACTTCCTTTGCCGGGCTGGGAGGATGCCCCTTCGTACCGGGAGCCGCAGGCAACATCGCAACCGAAGACGTGGTCTACCTGTTGGACCGCATGGGAATTTCCACCGGCATCAACTTTGACGCCGTGATGGAAATTGGCAAACAGGTGACGGAGTGGGTGGGCCATCCCACCGACAGTTACCTGCTGCGCGCCGGCACCGGTATGTGCGGAGAAGCAAGCAAACATTAAACTAGCCTGGTCATCGCTCTTATATAGAACCCGGGGGATTCCGCCGTTTGGAGGAATCCCCCGGGTTCTATTTTGAAGGATAAGGAAGGATTGCCAAAGCGATTTATGTTCAAAGCTCCTCGCAAGGTTACAAGCCGGTTTTTTCCCATTCCTTTTCTTTCAGGTTGGTGTAGAGATACACAACGGCGGATATGGAAGAAAACGCAAAGATAAGCACCGATATGGCTGCCGCCCTCTCGTAACGCATCCGGGAGAACTGGTCCCGCAGGTAAACGCCCAGCAGCTTGGGATGATTGGGCCCAATGATGTAAGGGGTGGTGAAGGAGCTGATATTGCTCATGAAAATGAAGGTCATGACAATCATGACGTCTTTAAAGGACAGTGGCAAAATCATTTTAAAAAAGGTGTGGATTTTGCCGGCTCCCACATCCCGGGAGCTTTCGACGATGGAGTCGGGAATGCCGGCCAGAGCCGCCACGATAATCATGGTGGCAAAGGCGATGTTGAACCACAAGTTCATCATGATGATGCCTTTGGCGTTGTAAAGAAGCCCCGGCTTAAAGTTGTATCCGAACAATTGGGAAATGCGGTTGAGCAAACCGGAATCCCGCACCACCGTCATCATGGCGTAGATGGCCACCAGTTGCGGCACAAAGCGGGGCAGAAGATACAAGGTGCTGATAAACTTGCTGATTTTGGTATCGCAGAACCGCAGATACAGGGCTAGCAGATAGGAAATCGCAATAGCGCCAATGACGGTGACAATGGTAATCCAAACGGTGTACCACAGATTATCCAGCGCCATTCGGTCGGTAAACAAAAAGCGATATTGCTCCAGGGAAAAGTTGCCGTTTTCGTCCTGAAAGCTCTGAATCACCACCGAAATCATGGGGGTGAGGATGATGCCCAATGCCAAAATGAGAGAAGGCAGCAGCATTGCCGCAATCAGCAGATAAGTTTTCCATGTCTTTTTGGTCATTGCCATACTCCTTCCGGCTGCATGCCTTGTTGTTGGAGGCAAGGGGGAGGCGGCGGGAAAACCGCCTCCCGCTCGTTCCATGTTCCGTTATTTCAAAGTGGCAATTTCTGCATCCCACTTGTCGTTGAGCTGAGCACCCAGTTCACCTAAGGCGATGACAGACATATTGCTGATATCCAGGCTTTCCACCGCGGCCTTGGCAGGGCTGTCGATGGTGGAGATATCGATGACGGGAACCGCGTAGATGGTCTCCAGGCAGAGCTGCTGGCCCCGAGGGCTGAGCATGAAGTTGACGAAGTCATAGGCTTCTTCCTGATGAGAGCCAACCGACGGGAAGGTAAAGACCACGTCGGTGCCGTTGAGGGCGCCGTCGCTGAGCTGATACATCTTGGTGGTGGGAGGCAGGGTTCCGGCCGCCATGTTGGACATAACCTGGTCGGCCCAAGCGGGAATCATATCCACTTCTTTGTTGATCAGCAGGTCCAAAGTTCCCTGGTTCTTGTTGGGATAGACCACGGAGCCGCCGGATTGGTACAGGTAGGGGTGAATTTCTTTCAGCCAGTTAAAGCCGGTTTCCCATTGCTCCACCCACTTGGGGTCGCTGGAAGTCCAGGCGCTCTTGTCGATGTGACGGTAAACGGAAGTCTGCACAAATCCGCCGCCGGCGCCGCCGGTGGAAGGAGAGTTATAGGCAAAGCGACCGGGATTGTCCTTAATCCACTGAGTCAGCTCATCCCAGGTCTTGGGAGGGTTGGGCAGACGCTCTTCGTCATAGGCGAACACTACCGTGGTGATGCGGTAGGGAACGCTCTTCTCCTTATGGAAGGCGGTCTCGACCTGAACGTTGGCGTAGTTGGGAATCTTGGAGAAGTCTACCGGCAGGAACAGGTCGGTGCTGCCGGCAACCGCTTCGTAGTTGAAGAGGGCGGTGCTGTTTTCGGCAATGATGTCAAAGCCGGCATCTTTTTGATTGGATTTGAAGGCGGCAGCCAGACGGTCATACAACAGGGTGTCGCCGGTGCCGCTCATCAGGAATTGGAGCTCCATGGTGCACTTGGCGTCGGGCAGGGCGTTGTATTCGTTGATGGCTGCTGTAAACAGGTCGGAGAGGTTCTGAGAACCGGTAGTCCAGAGGGTTACCTTTGGTTTTTCCGCAGGGGCAGCGGGAGCCGGTTGGGCTTCGGAAGAAGCTGCTTGAGAGGGGGATGACGATGCTGCAGGAGCAGGGGACGCGCTGCTTGCGGGACTGCTGCTACTGCCACAGGCTGTTACCGTCAAAAGAGACAGGCAGAGCACCAGTAAAAGCGCCAGTGTTCTTTTCCTTTGCATAAATCAATATCCTCCTTTTCAATATTGCAGAGGCGTCCAAATAACCGCTATTTAGCCGCACTCTGATGGTCGCTGTAAGTCCGGTAATCGCCCAGGGTAAGGGTGACAGGGTCTCCTTTTTTGTACTGCTCCGCTTCTTCCGCGGTGATATACAGCTTGACAATGCCGATATCGGTGTCCACCGTCATCTCTATGTAGTGGCCCAGCATCATAATGGTGCGGACATAGCCGTCCAAGTCCTTGCCGGTTCCGTGGGAAACGCTGATGTTTTCCGGACGGACGGCCTTGGTGGAACCGTCCAGCATGGGAATAAAGTTCATCTCACCGATAAAATCGGCCACGTAGCGGCTGACCGGATGGTTGTAAATTTCCTGAGGGGTACCCACCTGCTCAAAGGTGCCTTTGTTCATGACCACAATCCGGTCGGAAAGGGCCATGGCTTCTTCCTGGTCGTGGGTGACGAACACCACCGTAATGCCCAGGTCCGTCTGGATTTTTCGCAGTTCCTCCCGCATCTGGGAGCGGATTTTGGCGTCCAAAGCGGAAAAGGGCTCATCCAGCAGCAGAACGTCGGGCTGAAGCAGCAGGGACCGTCCGATGGCAATGCGCTGTTGCTGTCCGCCGGACATTTGCCCGGGGTATTTCTTTTCGTAGCCGGTCATCTTGACCAGTTCCAGCATTTCGGTGATTCTGCGTTTCTGCTCGTTTTTGGGCACTTTGCGCAGCTTAAGGCCAAAGGCCATGTTTTCATACACCGTCATGTGGGGCCACAGGTTGTAGCTTTGAAACACCATGGCGGTGGGGCGCTTTTCCGGCTGCAGGTGGGTGATGTCCTTTCCGTCGATGAGAATTTGCCCCGAGGTGGCGGGAATAAAGCCTCCAATGGTCCGCAGAATGGTGGTTTTTCCACAGCCGGACGGCCCGAGCAGGGTGACCAGTTCCCCTTTGTTGACGGTGAGGTTGATATTTCGCACGCCGTCTCCGCTTTTATACAGCGTTGTTAAATTTCGAAGCTCCAGTTTTACATTGCCACTCATTTCGGTACCCCCGATTCGTCGAATTTCAGTTTCCTATATGGAATCCATTAGCCCATCTTAAAGCCTTTGGAGAGGGTTTCGGGGCCAACGTACTTGCGCATCAAAAAGAGGAGCAGAATATTGGGAATCAGCAAAATCAAAGCAAACACGGCGCCGGCCGTGGCGGGGTAATCCAAAATCACGCCGTACATTTCCACCGGCATGGTGCGGTAGTTGGGAAGCCCCACCAGCAAGGTTCCCTGATTTTCGCCCAATGAGCCGATAAAGGTGAACATGGCGGCCACCGCAATTCCCGGCCAAGCCATGGGCAGCGTCACATACAAAAAGGTGCGGATGGGCCCCGCGCCCACGTCCCGGGCGGCTTCTTCCTGCTGGCGAGGAACGCTTTTAAAGGCGTTGGTCGGCATCCAGATCATCATCATCATGCCGCCCAACAGATGGACAATCAGCACGCCGGGCAGGGTGCCCATCAAGCCGATGCGGTAAAAGATG
>JAKPGH010000231.1 GCA_029550985.1 Bacillota bacterium | reverse complement strand
AAATCGCGGAAGACATGCTGGGCAATCCCAACGCCAGCATCGTAGCCATTCCCGACGGCGTAGCAGTCATGGTCATCTAAAGGAGTGCAGCTATGAATAAACTTCATCGGGACGCGCAGGCCATCATCCAACGCTCCATCGAGGCCAACCTGCCCGGAGCCGCGGTGAGAACCGCCTTGGCCGGACACACCTTCCAGGGAGAAATCTATCTGGTGGCCATCGGCAAGGCCGCCTGGACCATGGCCAAAGCCGCCCACGAAGAACTGGGCGACCGGATTCGCAAAGGCGTCGTCATTACCAAATACGACCATTCCAAAGGCCCCATCCCCAACATGGAAATCGTCGAGGCGGGTCACCCCCTGTCCGACGAAAACACCCTGCGGGGAACCCAACTGGCCATCGATTTGGCCAAAAGCCTTGGAGAGAAAGACGAACTGCTCTTTCTCATCTCGGGAGGCGGCAGCGCCCTCTTTGAGCTGCCTCAGCCCGGCGTCACCCTGGACGACATCGTGGACATCAACAGCCAGCTGCTGGCCAGCGGCGCCGATATCGTGGAAATCAACATGATTCGCAAGCGGCTTTCCAGCGTCAAGGCTGGCCGCTTTGCCCAAATTGCCGCTCCCGCCAAGGTGTTTACGGTGGTTCTCTCCGACGTGCTGGGAGACCGGCTGGATTCCATCGCTTCCGGCCCCGCGGCGCCCGACCTTTCCACCGTGGCCGACGCCAAGCGGGTGGTGGAAAAATACAACCTGAAAATCAACGACACCATGAAAAAACTGCTGGAGCAGGAGACCCCCAAATCCGCCGACAACGTGGAAACGGTCATTACCGGAAGCGTCTCCACCCTGTGCCGCTCCGCCGCGGAAATTGCAAAGGAACTGGGGTACACTCCCTATATCCTCACCAGCAACCTCAATTGCGAAGCGCGGGAAGCTGGTCGGATGGCGGCGTCCCTGGCGGCTCAAATCAACAACGGACCCCATAGCTTCCAGGCCCCCTGCGCTTTGATTCTGGGCGGCGAAACTGTCGTCCACATCAAGGGCAAGGGCAAAGGCGGCCGCAACCAGGAGCTTGCCCTCGCCGCCGCCGAAGGCATTGCTGGAAGATGCGACGTGGTCATCTTCTCTTTAGGCTCCGACGGAACCGACGGCCCCACCGACGCGGCCGGCGGCATTGTGGACGGCAACACCGTCGCCAAACTGGCGGAAAAGGGATTGGACATCCAAAAGGTGCTGGACGACAACGACTCCTACCACGCCCTCAAGGCCATCGACGGACTCATTGTCACCGGTCCGACCGGCACCAATGTCAACGATATCGCTGTGATTTTACATCAATAAGAAATACCTCCGTAACGCTTCCATTCCTTTCCATCTACCAACAGGACCACCTGCTTTGCGCAGGTGGTCCTGTTGGTTAAAGGAGTTTTGTATAAAGATTTGTTGCTTTTTCAAAAAAGAATTGCTTTTGTCGCCATAATTCAGTAACATAATGCTGATACTACTTATGGAGGTTGGGTATGAACGCAGGGGGAGTTTCCATTCCAAAGCAAACCTTTCATCGCTTACCCGGCTATTACAATTACCTTAAATTGCTGCGCAGCGAAGGAATCGAGACCGTTTCTTCCACCACCATTGCCAAAGACCTGCGGCTGGGGGAAGTTCAGGTTCGCAAGGACCTTGCCTGCATCAGCAAGACCGGCGGGCGGCCTCGGACCGGTTTTTCGGTGGCGGAGCTGATTGACAGCATTGAATATCAGCTGGGATACAACCGCATGGACGAAGCCGTACTGGTGGGCGCGGGAAATCTGGGCAGAGCGCTGCTTTCCTATTCCGGCTTTGAGGAAATCGGCATCAACATTGTGGCCGCCTTTGACCGGGACGAGAGCGTCGTGGGGCAAACGTTGTTTGGCAAGCAGGTGCTGCCGATATCCAAGCTATCGGACCTGTGCCAGAGGATGCACATCCTCATCGGCATCATCGCCGTGCCTGGCTCCCAGGCGCAGCAGGTATGCGACCTTTTGGTGTCGGCAGGCATTGCCGCCATCTGGAATTTTGCGCCCGTTCACCTGACGGTTCCCGACGATGTGCTGATTAAAAACGAAAATCTCGCGGCCTCTCTCGCCATCCTCTCCCAAAACCTGTCGGAACAGCTCGCCAAAGGAAACCTTTTATGAATTTGCAGCATTTCAAATACGTCGTGGAAGTGGAAAAAACCGGCTCCATTTCCCAAGCGGCGGAAAACCTCTACATGAACCAGCCCAACCTGAGCAAGGCCATCAAGGACCTGGAACGCTCTTTGGGCATTACCTTGTTTCACCGCACCTCCAGAGGCGTCACCCCTACCGCCGAGGGCAAGGAGTTTCTGGAGTTTGCCCGCAACATCCTTTCTCAAGTGGAAAAGATGCAGGCCCATTTTTCGGGGCAGAACCAGAACGTTCACACCCTGCGGCTGTCCATTCCCCGCAGCAGCTATATTGCCGAGGCCTTCACCGCCTTTGTGGGCTCCCTGGACCCCCAAAAGGGCATGGACATCACCTTCGTGGAGGTGGGAACCCTTCAGGCCATTAAAAATATTCTGGAGGAAAAGCATCATCTGGCCATCATCCGCTATCAAAGCATGTACGAATCCTACTACCTGAGGTTTCTGGAGGACCTGGGCCTGGAATGGGAGGAGTTTTGGGAATTTGAAAGTCTGGTGCTGATGTCCCAAAACCATCCCTTGACCGCCTGCCCTCAGTTGGACGTCCAGCAGCTCCAGCCCTATGTGGAAATCGTGCATGACGACCATTCCATCCCCAATTTCCCCATGCGGGAAACCCAAACCCCTTCCCGGCGCATTTATGTGCAGGACCGTGGCAGCCAGATGGACCTGCTGACCCGGGTTCCCGTCACCTACATGTGGGTTTCCCCCATGCCCCGGGACCTGTTGGAGCGCAACGGTTTGGTGCAGCGCAAATGCGCCGCCGCCCACCACATGACCCAAAAGGACGTGCTGGTCTATCCCAAAGGGCGCCTGCCCGGACTGGAACAGCAGTTTATCGAAAAACTCAAAGAGGCCAGAGCCCAAGTGGAGGCAACCCCTGTGTTCTGATTGTCAGGGGTTGCTTTTCTTATGCGCCTTTTTTGGTAACATTGGCTACCATTTTGCATGCGGGACAGCGGCCATGACAACAAAACTAACGACATTTCACAAACCGGTTCAAGAGAACCGGTATTTTTTATCCATAATAATATATCGATAATTAAATATCGTTATTCCAAATACACATTTCAAGTTGGGGTTTGGTTTTGTTACTATATATTCAGAAATATGGCTTAAATAGGGCCTTTTCGTTGTTTGGCCGCCGGCGTTGAACGGCGGCATTAGCATGTCCAAGGAGGAAATTATGCTGCCCCCACATCTTGTCTCTCCCCGCACCTTGCAGCGACTGCCCCTTTACGTCAGCTATCTCCACTCGCTGCCAAAGGATGCCCTTTACATTTCCTCCACGGAAATTGCCGCCCAGCTGGGCCTGCACCCTGTTCAGGTGCGAAAGGACCTGGCCGCGGTGGGCGCTCAGGGCAGGCCTCGCCTCGGGTTTGAAGTGCAAACCCTCCTTAGGCTCCTCACCACCTACTTAAACGGAGGAACCCAACATTCCGCCGTGCTGGTGGGAATGGGCCATCTGGGAAGAGCGCTGGCCGCCCACCTGGGGTTTGCCCATTACGGCTTTACCATCCAAGCAGTGTTTGACAACGACCAAAACCTGGTGGGGAGCCGGCTGGCAGGGTATGAGGTGCAGAAAATGGAAAACCTTGTCCCCCTCTGCCAAACACTAAAGCCTGCGGTGGGCATCATCACCGTTCCCGCCGAGGAAGCCCAGGGAGTCTGCGATTTGTTGGTGCAGGCGGGGGTACGGGTGATTTGGAATTTCGCCCCCACCCACCTGGCCGTCCCCAAGGACGTGACGGTGCAGGATGAGGACATCGCCGCTTCGTTGGCGCTCATTACCAAACAGATTCTCGGTCAGCAACCCAGCCTTGTTCCCATTTCCCGCAAGGAGGAGAGCGTGCGTGACGGAATACTTTAAACTAAAAAAGGCCAACTGCAAAAACTGCCACAAGTGCATCCGGCACTGCCCCGTTAAAGCCATTGGATTTTCGGAAGGGCAGGCCCAAATTGTCCAGGATGACTGCATTTTGTGCGGCGAGTGCTTTGTCATCTGCCCCCAGAACGCCAAAAGCATCCGCTGCGACCTAAAGCGGGCCAAAGAGCTTTTGGCCTCCGGCGAAGTTTGGGTCAGCCTTGCCCCCTCCGCTCTGGCCAACTACCCCGGCGCCAGCATCCATTCCATCGAGGAAACCCTTAAGAAGTTGGGCTTTGCCGGCGTGGAGGAAACGGCTTTGGGCGCCACCATCGTCAAAACCCGCTACGACGAGATGGTGGAACAGGGAGAGCAAGACGTCATCATCTCCTCCTGCTGCCATAGCGTCAACACCTTGATTCAAAAGCACTTTCCCGCGGCTCTGCCCTATCTGGCCAAGGTGGTCTCCCCCATGATGGCCCACTGCGCCGACTTAAAGGCCCGCCATCCCGACGCCAAAACCGTCTTTATCGGCCCCTGCGTTTCCAAAAAGGCGGAGGCGGAGCAATATCCCGG
>JAKPGH010000195.1 GCA_029550985.1 Bacillota bacterium | reverse complement strand
GTGAAAGCGCATGCTTTCTCGAAGAGCGCTAAGGAAAAAATCGAAGCTCTGGGTGGCAAAGCGGAGGTAGTTGGGTCGGCAGCCTAAGCTGCGCAAGCTCCGCCCATTTTCCTACAGTGGAAGGCTAAAAACGTGATCCGTAGCATCGGCGCGCTGAAAAATATCTGGAAGATCCCGGACTTAAAACAAAAGGTCCTTTACACACTGCTCATTCTTGCAGTTTACCGCATCGGAGCTCACATTCCGACGCCATTTATTGATCGTGGCAAGCTGACCGAATACTTGGGGCGCCTGCGGGGAACCGGTGGGGGACTGTTTGAGGTAGTGGACCTTTTTGGCGGATATGCATTCCGCAACATGAGCATATTCGCTCTCGGGATCATGCCCTACATCAGCATGTCCATTATTCTCCAGCTGATGGCGGTCGTGTTCCCCCGCCTTCAAAAGATTCAACAGGAAGGTGTT
Source organism: Bacillota bacterium (assembly GCA_029550985.1). Classification (GTDB taxonomy): domain Bacteria; phylum Bacillota; class Clostridia; order Oscillospirales; family Ruminococcaceae; genus WRAV01. The sequence goes on along the minus strand of JAKPGH010000195.1, from coordinate 1,093 downwards.
CTTGGACAGCGCAAAATCAATCGCTGGACACGCATCGGCACAATTTTCCTCACCGCCTTTCAAGCCTTTGGGTTGGGGCTTTACCTGCTGCAGCAAGACTTAACCTACATGAAAGGAAGCTACACAGGGCTGTTCCTTGTCACAACGGTCTTCGCCATGACCACAGGCACCGCGTTTATTATGTGGCTTGGCGAGAGAATCAGTGACAAGGGGATCGGCAATGGGATGTCGCTGATCATTGCAGCGGGCATCATGGCGCACTATCCGACAGATGCAGCTGCTCTGTGGGCGCAGATCAGTACCGGAAGCCTTGCAGCAATTTGGGCGCCAGTAACGATCGTCCTCTTCGTAATCTCCTCGATGGCCATTATTCTTGTTCAGGAAGGCACGCGGCGCATTCCCATCCAACAAGCAAAACGCGTGGTGGGCCGACGGGTCATGGCCGGCGGGACCAATTACTTGCCCCTCAAGATTAACACTGCCGGCGTCATCCCCGTTATCTTTGCGTCCGCTATCCTGAGCTTCCCAAGTTTTCTTGGCTCTTTCCTGAGTGGAGGGGCCGAAAGAGGCGGAATTTTAGGTTCCCTTTTTAGCCAGAATTCCCCTTACAACCTCTACAATCTTTTCAGCCGATGGTTTGGCCTCGAGCACGGTGGAATTTTCCTACTGCTGAAGAGCTTCAACCTGTACATCATTTTCTTTGCCCTGCTGACTGGCTTCTTCTGCTACTTTTACACCGCAATCGTCTTTAACCCCGACGATATCGCAAACAATCTCAAGAAAGCAGGGTCTTTTATCCCGGGAAAACGGCCCGGTAAACCCACCGCCGAGTACATTGATTATATCCTTACGCGCATCACGACTGCTGGTGCTGTCTTCCTTGTGTTGATCGCCGTGACGCCTCTCGTGTTGGAGACCTCCTTCGGGATGCCTTACAACGCGGCGTCTTTCGTGGGGGGCACCGGACTCATCATCGTCATCGGTGTCATGCTGGATACGCTCAAGCAGATCGAGTCGCAGTTGCTTATGCGCCACTACGAAGGCTTCGCGATGCGTAAGGCGGCTTCGGTCGCTCGGTGGCGGTGATGATACC
>JAKPGH010000145.1 GCA_029550985.1 Bacillota bacterium | reverse complement strand
TGGCGGGCAAGCGGGCCATCGCAAGCTGGGCGGTGGGGCCCGGCGGCACCGCCGAAGGCATCTGCAAGATGTGTTTTGGCAACCGGATTGGCTTTGCCGCCGAAAAGCCCCTGTCCTGGAGCTATCTGCCCGGCGCCTTCCTGCTGGAGGCAAAGGAACCGTTCCTGGAGCTGGACAAGTTCCTGCTGGGCCGCACCATTCCCGAATACCGCCTGGAGCTGCCCGACGGGGAAATCATCGATTTGGAGGAAGTGCAAAAGGCCTGGGAAGGCACCCTCCAGCCGGTGTACCCTTACCTTGCCCCGCCCAAAGGCACCGTGGAAGCCTTCCGCTGGGAGCGAGAAACCGAAGGGTTCCCCGCCATTCGGGTGCGGCAGGCGTCTCCGCGGGTGGCCATTCCCGTCTTCCCAGGCACCAACTGCGAATACGACACCGCCGCCGCCTTCCAGCGGGCGGGAGCCAAACCGGAAATCTTTGTGCTGCGCAACCTGACCGGACAGGCCATCGCCGAATCGGTGGACGCCTTTGCGAAGCTGATTGACCGCAGCCAGATTGTGGCCATTCCCGGCGGATTTTCCGGCGGCGACGAGCCCGACGGCTCCGGCAAATTCATCACCGCCTTCCTGCGGAACCCCAAGATTCGCCAGGCCATCGAGCACCTGCTCCACAGCAGAGACGGCTTGATGCTGGGCATCTGCAACGGCTTCCAGGCCCTCTGCAAGCTGGGCCTTGTCCCCTACGGGGAGTACCGGGAGGCGCAGCCCGATTCCCCCACCCTTACCTACAACCAAATCGGTCGCCATCAAAGCGTCATGGTGCGCACCCGCATCGCCTCCAACAAATCCCCCTGGCTGGCGGGCGTTCCGGTGGACAGCATTTGGCTGACCCCCGTCTCCAACGGGGAGGGGCGGTTCATCGCCACCGAGGAAACCATTCGGGAAATGGCGGCCAACGGGCAGATTGCCACCCAGTATGTGGACCTTAGCGGCAATCCCTCCATGGATTTGGAGTACAACCCCAGCGGCTCCCTTTACGCCATCGAGGGCATCACCTCCCCCGACGGGCGGATTTTCGGCAAAATGGCCCACGTGGAGCGCTGGAGCGAAGGGGTGTACCGCAACATTCCCGACTATGAATATTTGGATATTTTCCGCTGCGCGGTAAATTACTATAGCGTCTAACAATCACATAACCAAAGGGAAAGGAGAATAGCGGGAAGCATCCCCACGGATTCTTCCCGCTTTCAAACGCTGATGGATACTTGGACACAGGTCGAAGTTTTTACCACTTCTCAGGGCATCGAACCCCTCACCGCCGCATTGATGGATTTGGGGATTTCCGGCTGCTCCATTCAGGACGCCGCCGACTTTGAAGAATTTTTAGAGGGAAAGCAGGGCCGGTGGGACTACATCGACCAGGATCTTTTCAAGCTGCGGGACCGGGAAAGCTCGGTAACCTTTTATCTGGCGGACAACAACCAGGGCAGAGAGCAGCTTTTGCAGGTCAAGGATGCCCTTGCCCGCCTTAAGGCCCAGGATACCGACGGGGCGTGGGGCCGACTGGAGATGGTGACCACCACCGTCCGGGAGGAGGATTGGGCCAACAACTGGAAAAAATACTGGGCGCCCGACCGCATCGGAGAGCGGCTGGTGGTCTGCCCCACCTGGGAGCACTGGGACGCTTCCCCCGGCGACGTGGTGCTCCGTCTCGACCCGGGAATGGCTTTTGGCAGCGGCTCCCACCACTCCACCCGGATGTGCCTGGAGCTGCTGCAGGAGCAGATGCGCGGCGGCGAAACGGTGCTGGATTTGGGCTGCGGCAGCGGCATTTTGTCTTTAGCCGCCCTGCTGCTGGGAGCCAAAAGCGCCCAGGGCACCGACATTGACGAAGTGGCCGTTCAGGTGGCGCGGGAAAACGCCGCCCTCAACGGCGTGGGGCATCTGGCCCGGTACGAAGTGGGCAATTTGGCTCAGGGCATCACCGGCACCTTTGACATTGTCTTTGCCAACATTGTAGCCGACATCATCCTACAGCTGGTCCCCGACCTGCCCAGGCTATTAAACCCCGGCGGCATGGTCATCACCTCCGGCATCATCGACTCCCGCTCGGCGGAAGTGGAGCAGGCTCTGGCGGCGGCAGGCTTTGCCATCGCCCAAAAGAAGGAGCAGGGCGGCTGGGTGGCTTTGCTGGCAAAACCCGCTCAATGCTGACGAAATGCAAACGCAAAGGCTGCCGGTTCCAAAGGCGGCCTTCTTTTTAAATTATCAAATAGAAAAAGTGGTATCGGAAAAACCCGATACCACTTTTTTAGTTAAGCTATTAGCCCAGGCGCTGTTCCAGAGCCGCCAGCTGAGCGTTAAGCTCTTTGGGCAGTCTGTCGCCGAATTTGGCGTAGAACTCCTTGATGCCGGCAACCTCTTCCTTCCAGAGGTTTTTGTCCACATACAGCAGGTTCTTGATGGTATCCTCGGTGATACCCTCCAGACCCTCGATGTTGATGTCCTCGGGCTTGGGCTCGTAGCCGATGGGAGTCTCCACAGCGTCCACGGCGCCTTCGCAGCGCTGGATAATCCAATCCAGAACGCGGAGGTTTTCGCCGAATCCGGGCCAAATGAAGTTGCCGTTGTCGTCGGTGCGGAACCAGTTGACGTTGAAGATCTTGGGAGCCTTGTCGCCCAGCTTCTTGCCCATGTCGAGCCAGTGCTGGAAGTAGTCGCCCATGTGGTAGCCGCAGAAGGGCAGCATGGCCATGGGGTCGCGGCGGACAACGCCGACGGCGCCGGTGGCGGCGGCAGTGGTCTCAGAAGCCATGATGGAGCCTACGAACACACCGTGCTCCCAATCCTTTGCCTGGTAAACCAGGGGAGCGGTCTTGGCGCGGCGACCGCCGAAGATGATGGCGGAAATCGGCACGCCTTGCGGATTGGCGAATTCACTGGAAATGCAGGGGCAGTTGATGGCGGGAGCGGTGAACCGGCTGTTGGGGTGAGCGCCCTTCTTGTCGCTGGTCTTGCCGTTCCAGGGATTGCCCTGCCAATCCAAGGCATGCTCAGGCGGATTCTTGTCCAATCCTTCCCACCAAACGGTGTTGTTCTCCAGGTTGTGAACCACGTTGGTGAAGATGGTGTTCTTCTTGGTGGAGAGCAGAGCGTTGGCGTTGGACTTCATGTTGGTGCCGGGAGCCACGCCGAAGAAGCCGGATTCGGGGTTGATGGCCCAGAGACGTCCATCCTTGCCGATGTTCATCCAGGCGATGTCGTCGCCAACCGTCCAAACCTTGTAGCCCTTCTTCTGGTATACCTCGGGGGGAATCAGCATGGCCAGGTTGGTCTTTCCGCAGGCAGAGGGGAAAGCGGCGGCCACGTATTTGATTTCGCCCTTGGGATTTTCGATACCGAGGATGAGCATGTGCTCGGCCATCCAGCCTTCCTTCCAGCCCTGGTAGGAGGCGATGCGCAGAGCAAAGCACTTCTTGCCCAGCAGCACGTTGCCGCCGTAACCGGAGTTGATGGACCAAATGGTGTTGTCCTCGGGGACGTGGCAGATATAGCGGTTCTCCTCATCTATGTCGGCTTTGGAGTGGAGACCCCGCACAAAATCGTTGCTGTCGCCCAACTGGTCCAGAGCGGCCTTGCCCACCCGGGTCATGATGTCCATGTTCAGCACCACGTAGATGGAGTCGGTCAGCTCAATACCCACTTTGGAGTAGGGGGAACCGATGGGTCCCATGGAGTACGGGATGATGTACATGGTGCGGTCGTGCATCACGCCGTTAAACAGCTTGCGCAGCTTTTCGTACATGACCTGAGGGTCTTCCCAGTTGTTGGTGGGGCCGGCGTCCTCCTTTTTACGGGTGCAGATAAAAGTGCGATGCTCTACCCGTGCCACGTCATTGGGAGCGGTGCGGTGAAGGGTGCAACCCGGCAACAGATCCTGATTCAGTTCAATCAGCTCTCCGCTAGCGATAGCTTGTCTTTTCAGATCCGCCATCTGCTCGCGGCTGCCGTCTACCCAAACAACATTCATGGGCTTTACCAGAGCTTTCATCTCTTCCAGCCAGCGCAGTACGTGTTGATTGCTTGTCATTTTAAGCATGTCCCCTTTCTATGGTGAAAGAATTATCGCTGTGCCAGCCCCTTGCAGGAATCTCGGTTCTGTCCTGCAAAATCCGGAACATCTTTATTATACCCGTTTGACAAACAATTAGCAAGGCAAACGGCTAATTTTCTTTCCTCAAAAGCCTTTTTTACCATGCCTTTTTCCCAGAATCAACCTGAAAGTCAAAAGATTGGTACCGTTTGATGCAATTTTTGTGTCTTGTATACAATTTTACGGCAGTAAGGAATATTTATTCAAAACCCCTTGCTTTGTTCCGTTGCTTAATGTATAATCATAAGCAGTTTAGGAATAATTATTAGTTTAAGGAGTTGTGGCACCATGGGCGAAACCAACAAGGTTCAATATAAAAAAGTAGTGCTGGCCTATTCCGGCGGATTGGATACGTCGGTCATCATTCCCTGGCTGAAGGAAAACTACGGCTGCGAAGTGATTGCGGTGGCCGCCGACGTGGGGCAGGGCGAGGAACTTGCAGGACTGGAAGAGCGCGCTCTTGCCACCGGAGCCTCCAAGCTGTATATCGAGGATTTGACCCAGGAGTTTGTGGACGACTTTATCTTCCCCTGCCTAAAGGCGGGCGCCAAATACGAAGACTACCTGCTGGGCACCGCTATGGCCCGCCCGGTCATTGCAAAGCGGCTGGTGGAAATTGCAAAAAAGGAAGGGGCCGACGCCATCGCCCACGGCTGCACCGGAAAGGGAAACGACCAGGTGCGCTTTGAGCTGACCATTAAAGCCTTTGCCCCCGACATGCCCGTCATCGCCCCCTGGCGGATTTGGGAACTGAAAGGTCGGGAAGACGAAATTGCATACGCCGAGCAACACGGCATTCCCATCCCCATCACCCGGGAAACCAACTACTCCAAGGATAAAAACATCTGGCACCTTTCCCACGAAGGGCTGGATTTGGAGAAAACCGAAAACGAAGCCCAGCTTGACAAAATCC
>JAKPGH010000166.1 GCA_029550985.1 Bacillota bacterium | reverse complement strand
TCCCGGCAGCGTGAAGACCACCTACGGAACCGGCTGCTTTATGCTGATGAACACCGGCGACAAGCCCATTTACTCCGAAAACGGCCTGCTCACCACGGTGGCGTGGGGGTTCGATAAGAAGCTCACCTTTGCCCTGGACGGCGGCGTGTACATAACGGGAGCCGCGGTGCAGTGGTTGCGGGACAAACTGCAAATTATCAAAACCTCCGCCCAAACCGAGGAGATGGCCATCGCCGCCGGCAATACGGGAGGCGTGTACTTTGTGCCGGCCTTTGCGGGCTTGGCGGCTCCTCACTGGGACCAGTACGCCAGAGGCACCATTGTGGGCATCACCGGAGGCACCACCAAGGAGCAGATTGTCCGGGCTACCCTGGAAAGCGTGGCCTATCAGGTCTACGACAACCTGGAAGTGATGAACCGGGATTCCGGCATCCCCATTCAGGTGATGCGGGTGGACGGCGGCATGGTGGCCAACAACTTCCTGATGCAGTTCCAGTCGGATATTATGGGCATCCCGGTGGATGTGCCGGTGATTACCGAAACCACTGCCTTGGGAGCGGCTTATCTGGCCGCTTTAGGAATGGGCGAATTCTCCAGCCTGGATGATCTGGCTTCCAAGTGGAAGCTGAGCCGCCGGTTCGAGCCCAAGATGAGCGCCGACCAGCGGGAAAGCCTGCTTCACGACTGGCACCGGGCGGTAGAACGGGCCAAAAAGTGGATTGAAGCGGAGAAAGAAGCGGAAGCTGTGACAGTCTAATCACATTGACAAGTAAAGATCCGGCCTGACCGAGGGGGTCGGGCCGGATTTCAAAACGTTTCCTTTGAAAGGGGTCTTTCAACATGTTGCAAACCGATGTGCTGATTATTGGTGCGGGAGCGGTGGGCTGCGCCATCGCCCGGGAGCTCACCAAATATCAGCTGCAGGTTTTGGTGGTGGACAAAAACGAAGACGTGGGAGGCGACGCCTCCAAATCCAACAGCGCCATCATTCACACGGGCTACGATGCTCCGCCGGGAACGCTGGAATCCCAACTGGTGGTGGCTGCCAATCCTATGTACGAAAAGCTGACCCAGGAGCTGGATGTTCCCTATAAAAAGGTGGGGGCGATTCTGCCCGCCATCACCGACGAGCAGTTTGAGATGCTGCCGGCTTTGAAGGAAAAGGCTTTCAAAAACCGGGTTTACGATGTGGAGTACCTGACAGGGGAACAGCTGCTGGCCATGGAGCCCAATTTGAACCCCGAAGTGAAGGCAGGGCTGTATATTCCGAGGGAGAATATTATCGACCCCTTTCTGCTGGTGGTTGCCTACGCCGAAAACGCGCACCAAAACGGCGCCCGGTTCCTGTTAGGCACAAAGGTGACGGGCATTCGGGTGGAGGACGGCAAAGTGGTGGCGGCTCAAACCACGGCGGGCGAAATCAAGGCGACCTATATTGTCAACGCGGCCGGTCTGTACTGCGATGAAATCGCCGCCATGGTGGGGAAGAACGACTATTATGTCAACCCCCGCAAAGGCCAGTTCTATATTTTGGATAAAAATACCTCCGTCAAGGTCAATCACATTGTGCTGCCCATCCCCACCAAGGTGACCAAAGGCAAGCTGATGTGCCCCACCGTCCACGGAAATATGCTGGTGGGCCCCACCGCCGAGGATTTGGAGGACAAGCAGGACTACTCCACCACCGCCGAAGGCCTTGCCAGCATCGAAGCCGACGTCCGCAAACTGATTCCCAAAGTCAACCTCAAGGACAGCATCACCCAGTACTGCGGCCTGCGCCCCAACCGCAATCCCGAGGGGCTCCGGGTGGACACCTATGACGACGTGAAAAATTACGTCAACCTTTCGGGCGTTCGCTCCACCGGCCTGACCGCTTCGGTGTCCCTGGGCAAGTACGTGGCCCAGACACTCATCGAAATGGGGATGCCGGCCAAGTTCAACCCCAATTTCAACCCCATTCGCAAGGGCATTCCCAGGTTCCACGAGCTGAGCTACGAAGAAAAAGATGCCCTCATCAAGCAAAATCCCCTGTATGGAAAGGTCATTTGCCGGTGCGAGACCATCACCGAGGGCGAAATTGTGGACGCCATTCATCGGCCCATTCCGGCCCGTTCGGTGGACGCCATCAAACGGCGGCTGCGAGCGGGAATGGGAAGATGCCAGGGCGGTTTCTGCGGCCCTCGGGTCATCGAAATTTTGGCCAGGGAGCTGGGCGTTTCCACTCAGGAGATTTTGAAAAATCAGCCGGGGTCTTACATGATCGCCGGGCAAGTCCGCGGGGAAAGGGTAATGGCAAATGTATGAGCTGAGTTGTGACGTAGCAGTGGTGGGAGGAGGTCCCGCCGGATTGGCGGCGGCAGTCTCCGCCAAAAAACAGGGAGCCGAGAATGTCCTCATTATCGAGCGGGACAGCGCCTTGGGAGGGATTTTGCAGCAGTGCATCCATCCCGGGTTCGGGCTTTCCTATTACAACGAGGAATTAACCGGGCCGGAATATGCAGGGCGTTTTATTCAGCAGGCTCGGGAACTGGGGGTAAGATCCCTGTTAAACTCCATGGTGCTGGAGGTGTTGCCCGACGGCACGGTGCTTTGCACCAACCGGGAATACGGCATCACCAAGATTCGGGCCAAAAGCGTGGTGCTGGCCATGGGCTGCCGGGAGCGCACCCGGGGCAACATTCAAATTCCGGGTACCCGACCCGCCGGCGTCTACACCGCCGGCGCCGCTCAGCGGCTCATCAACCTGCAAAACGCCATGGTGGGCGAGCGGGTGGTCATCCTGGGTTCCGGGGATATCGGCATGATTATGGCCCGCCGGTTGACCCTGGAAGGCGCCAAAGTGGTGGCGGTGGTGGAAATCATGGACTTCCTGGCGGGTCTTACCCGCAACCGGGTCCAGTGCCTGGATGATTTCGGCATTCCCCTGTTGCTCTCCCACACCGTGACAAGAATCGTGGGAAACCGCCGGGTGGAAGGGGTATATGTGGCCAAAGTGGACGAAAACCGCAAGCCCATCCTGGAAACGGAAGAGTTCTACCCCTGCGACACCCTGCTGCTCTCGGTAGGCCTCATTCCGGAAAACGAGCTGAGCCGTGGGGCTCAGGTGGAACTCAGCCCGGTGACGGGCGGTCCCG
>JAKPGH010000165.1 GCA_029550985.1 Bacillota bacterium | reverse complement strand
AGCCTGATGGTCCCCCCGAAAATCCACCAGGCAGACGATGGTGTCGGTGACGGCGGCCCCCGCCGCGCTGACGGCCAGCAGCCCCAGCAAATTGCAGATGCCCGCCATCCAGGCGGCCCGGCGGTAGTCCATAGCTTTGGTGGACACCGCACAGGCAATGGCGTTGGGGGCGTCGGTCCAACCGTTGACAAACACCGTACCCACAATCAGCGCGAGAATCAAACCCTCCAACATGGATAAAACACCGCCCTTCACGTAATGTTACATATATACGTAAAGGGCGGTGTTCAATATGCGGACAACATCAAAGGGGGAAACGGCGGGGCGCCGTTATCCCGCCTCCTGTTCTGCTTTTCGATAGCGTTGCAGCACCTTTTGGTGGAGGAAAAATCCTCCTAACGCGACGGCGGAAATTCCCAAAAACAACAGTCCCGCCTTGCGCCACTCCCCGTTTACCACGCTGTCCCCCGCCAGCACGGAGGTGAGCATGGCCGGCATGCGGGCCAACATGGAAAGAAAGGCAAACCGCCGGAAGGGTATGGGCGTGAGGGCAAACAGGTAGGTGAGAGCGTCTTTGGGGGTGCCGGGAATGAAAAAGAGCAGGAGCACCAGCCGTTCGAGGCCCCGGGGATTGGAAAAGAAGCTGTACTTGACGATGTCCTTCTCGTCCACGAAGTAAAAGAGAGCCTCCCGGCCAAAGCGCTTGACCAGGGAAAAGACGGTGGCGGTGGCGACTGCGATTCCCAGCAGGCAGGTCAGCATCCCAATCAACGGGCCGAAGAGAGCGCCCGCTATCATTTGAATGGGCCCGCCGGGGACGAAGGCAATGACAATCTGCAAATACTGTATCACCAGCAGGACCAGCCATCCCGCTATCCCCAACGAGGCGATGTAATTCTGAAAGGCCTCCAAATAATCGGGATTTTGAAGGGCCAGCACCCCCCAGATGCCGCCGACGGTTACGGCAGCCAGTCCCAGACCCAACAGCGCGAATACGGTTCGGCGCAGGTACTTGCGAAGCTTGTCCTTGGATATGCGATTCATCTTTTGCCTCCGCCGCCTACAACTTGTTTCTTTTGCTATTTTATAGTACAATGATTACGATACACAATAGGTTTTATAAATATTTCGTAAACTAATGGAGCGGATATGGATAGTGACATCTTTCGAGCGGGGGTGGCTCCCGGGTCCCCCTCCACCGACGTTGAAATCAAAATGCTGTTGTGCTATCTTCTATCCCATATAGAAGAGCCCATCGGCTTTACGCAACTGCACGAGGCCTTGAGCGAGCACAGCCTGGTCAACTACTTTGAGTTGGTGCAGGCTTTGGATGACCTTTGCCAGTTGGGGCAGCTCAGCGTCACCGAGGAACAAGGTGTCCAGCTATACCGCATTACCCCCTTGGGCAGGGAAATCGGCATCGAGTTTAAACGGACCCTTCCCCTGTCCATCCGGGAAAAGGCGCTGGACGCCACCCGCCGGGCTATCGAGCGCCATCGCAGGCTCACCGAGGTCAACATCAGGGAAACGCCCTGCCCGGCAGGCGGCTTCCAGTTGGAGCTTTCCATCCCCGACAAGGACGGGGAGCTGATTGGTTTGCGGGTCTTCGCCCCGACTCGTCAGGAATGCGAGCTGATGAAAAAGCGGTTCCTCAACGCCCCCTTAACCGTCTACAAAGGGGTGATGGCGCTCCTCACCGGCAACGAGCAGGTGCTGGGAACCATCTTTTCCTCCGACGAGCGCAAGCTGTTTTAAACTGCCTGTCCCGCGGCTTTGGTTGCCGCGGGTCTTCTATCCTGTGGGGTATTCTGCTATTTTACCCCTTGTTTTCCATTTGGTACCATCTCTGAAACCGAGAAAGGATGTTCTATGAGCTTTCTTCCCCTCACCAAACAAGAGGCTGCCGCCCGAGGCTGGGACGAGCTGGACTTTGTCTGCGTCACCGGCGACGCCTATGTGGACCACCCCTCCTTCGGCATCGCCATCATCTCCCGCCTGCTGGAAAGCATGGGCTTTCGGGTGGGGATGATTTCCCAACCCCAAAGCGACGCCGACTACACCCGCTTCGGCAGGCCCCGGCTTGGCTTTTTCGTCACTTCCGGCAACATCGATTCCATGGTCAGCCATTACACCGCCGCCAAGCGCCGGCGCTCCGACGACCCCTACACCGCCGGCAACAAGGCGGGCAGACGCCCCGACCGGGCGGTGATTGTCTACAGCCGGCGGCTGCGGGAGCTGTTTCCCGACACCCCCGTTATGATTGGGGGATTGGAGGCCAGCTTCCGCCGGTTTGCCCACTACGATTACTGGGAGGACGCCGTCCGCCCCTCCATTTTGCTGGACAGCGGCGCCCATCTTCTCTCCTATGGTATGGGGGAACACCAGACCAAAGAAATCGCCACCCGGCTGGCGGCGGGGGAACCTATCGAGGCCATCACCGACGTCCGCGGTACCTGCGTGCTGGTGGACGAAACCAAACTGCCCAAAAACGCCGTCACCTGCGCCTCCTACCAAAAGGTGAAGGCGGATAAGGCCGCCTTTGCCCGCGCCTTCCGGATGCAGTACGAGGAGCAGGACGCCGTCACCGGGCGGGCGGTCATCCAGCAGCACGGGGACAATTTGTATCTGGTCCAGAATCCCCCCGCCTATCCCTTAACCCAACAAGAGCTGGACCAAGTGTTCGCCCTGCCCTTCGAGCGGATGTATCACCCCAGCTACGAAGCCCTGGGCGGGGTGAAGGCCATCGAAGAGGTGGAGTTTTCCATCATGCACAACCGGGGCTGCTTTGGAGGCTGCAACTTCTGCTCCATCGCCCTCCATCAGGGGCGGAACGTCACCGCCCGCAGCAAGGAAAGCGTGGTGGAGGAGGCCATCGCCATGACCAGGTCCCCCCGCTTTAAAGGCTACATCCACGACGTGGGGGGAGCCACTGCCAACTTCCGGGGGCCGTCCTGCCAAAAGCAGCTCACCAAAGGAGTCTGCCGCAACCGGCGCTGTCTGGCTCCCACCCCCTGCCCCAATCTGGAGGTCAGCCACGCCGAGTATCTGGACATTCTGCGCACGTTGCGGAGCCTTCCCAAAGTCAAAAAGGTGTTTATCCGGTCGGGGCTGCGGTTTGACTACATCAACGCCGACCCGGACAAAACCTTTTTGCAGGAGCTGGTGACCCATCATGTCAGCGGGCAGCTGAAGGTGGCGCCCGAGCACTGCTCCCCCCGGGTGCTGGAAAAGATGGGCAAACCCTACATTCAAGCCTTCGACCGCTTTGCCAAAGATTTCTACGCCGCCACCAAAAAAGCCGGGAAGGAGCAGTACCTGGTACCCTACCTGATGTCCTCCCATCCCGGCTCCACCCTGCAGGATGCGGTGGAGTTGGCGGTTTACCTCAAAAAGAACCACATCCGCCCGGAACAGGTGCAGGACTTTTACCCCACTCCCGGCACCGTCTCCACCTGCATGTTTTACACCGGGCTGGACCCCTTTACCATGACTCCCGTCTACGTGGCCAAAAACCCGGAGGAAAAGGCCATGCAGCGGGCTTTGCTCCAATACTGGCGGCCCGAAAACTGGGCCCTGGTTATCAAGGCGCTGCGCCGCGCCGGGCGGGCCGACCTCATCGGCTCGGGACCCGACTGTCTGGTGCCGGGGAATTCCCCTTCCCCCCGGCCTTCAAAAGCCACAGGCTCCAAACCCAAAGGCAAGCGGCCTTCCAACCCCCGCCGGGGCAAGGGCCGTTAATGTAATCGGCCCGGCACTTTGAACCCAAGGCACAGGAGGACTTATGGCAAGAGGCAGACGATATCGCTCCCGCACCGGCGGAATTGTCTTTCTGCTGGTGGCGGTGGTTAGCAGTTTTTTCATCCTCTGCTCCGTCCAGGAAAAATACGGCTACAATTTTGGACTTCCCGACCTTTCCCTGCCGGGACTGGAGGACCTTTTGGGGGAACTGGAGGTTCCCCCTCCGGAAAAAAAGCCGGCTTCCTCCCCCGTCACCCTGCGGGAGAATTTGGAGGTTCACTTTTTGGACGTGGGGCAGGCGGAAAGCATTTTGATTTTGGCCCCTGAAAAGACGGTGCTCATCGACGCGGGGGAAAACGACCAGGGAGATTTGGTGGTGCGCTATCTCAAAAAGCAGGGCGTTTCCTCCATCGATTTGCTCATCGGCACCCACCCCCATTCCGACCACATCGGGGGAATGGACGTGGTGCTGAAGAAAATGCCGGTGGAGACGGTGGTTCTGCCGGAACTGCCTGACGATCTTATTCCCGCCACCGTCACCTTTACCGACTTGCTGGAGGCCATCGACCAGGCGGGACTGGAAATCACCCCCGCCGTTCCCGGCGACCAGTACGATTTGGGCGGCAAAGCTCAACTGACCATCTTAGGACCCTTGGAGGACTACGACGACCTCAACAGCATGAGCGTGGTGTCCCGGCTCAGCTTTGGCTCCACCTCCTTCCTCTTTACCGGGGATATGGAGCAGGACGCCGAAAAGGACCTTTTGGAGCAGGGTGTCCCCCTTGTCTCCACCGTGCTGAAGGTGGGGCATCACGGCTCCAACACCAGCTCCCATCAGGCTTTTTTGGAGGCGGTCCGGCCGAAGGTAGCCGTCATCTCCTGCGGGCTGGACAACAGCTACGGCCATCCCCACCGGGAGGTTCTGGAGCGATTGGACGCCCTCAACGTCCGGGTGCTGCGCACCGATTTGGACGGCGCGGTAGTTCTGACTTCCGACGGCAAGAGCATTGAAATCAAAGTTGAGCAAAACAGGATTGCGGCGTAAAGGAGGATGGGAGCTTTGCTGTTGGTGGTGGACCGCATCGAGGAAGGCAGAGCCGTCTGCCTGGACCAAGCCAAAAACCAGACCATCCTTCCATTAGAGCAGCTTCCCTCCGGCGTGAAAGAGGGGGACTGGCTGCGGCGAACTTCCCGGGGCTGGGTGGTGGACGCCGAGGAAACGCTCCGCCGCAGGGAGAGCAATCAGGAATTATTCCATCGGCTGCTGAAAAAGAAGAACCGCCCTGAGTGACGGTTCTGTTTTGAAAAAAAGGGGCATATGGTTAAAGGCAATCATGTCAACAGCCTGTGCATCCGCCCGCTAAAAAGGCGTTTGAGCGGTAGCGGATGCGCAGGCCCTTGATTGTCCTGCTTTGGGCGGCCTTAGGGAGCCAAAAGCATTTTGACAATTCCCTCCGTGTTTTTTATAATGGGAGCAGTAAGAGGAAAGCAGGTAGCTTATGACTGAAACGGCACGTATCGGCGTGATTGATTCCGGTGTGGGAGGGCTTACCTTTGTGCGGGAAATCCTTGCCCTTTGCCCGGGAGCGGACATCATCTATTTTGGGGACAGCGCCAACTGCCCCTACGGCAATCAAACCCGGGAAAGGATTCTGGAGCTGACCTTCAAAGCCCTTTCCTTTCTGCAGCAGAGCCATATCCACGTGGGTGTGATTGCCTGCAACACCATTTCCACCCTCATCGACACCCTGCAAAGCAATTCGGACATCCCCCTGTTCAGCGTGGTGTCCCCCGCGGCGGAGGCGGTGGCCTGCAGCGGCGTCAAGCGGGTGGGGATTCTGGGCACCGAATTCACCATTGCGGTGGGCACCTACCAAAAGCTGATTCGGGCCATCAACCCGGATATTGAGCTGCTGTGCCAGGGCAGCCTTCATTTGGCCGCCTTGGTGGACCAGGGCGCACCGGAGCAGGACGTGGAGCGGGAAATCGTGTCCCGCTTCGGGCCGTTGCTGGAGCACAATCCGCCGCCCGAAAGCGTCATTTTGGGCTGCACCCACTACCCCATCGTCAAGGACTTTTTCGTCCGGCGGTATCCCCACATTGAATTTCTCGACCCCGCCGTGGAGCTTGCCAAGGTGCTCACCCGCTGGCTGGAGCAGCAGGGGTTGGAAACCAAAGGGCAGGGCAGCCTGAAAATTTACACCAGCGGCGCTCTGGACGTCTACCAGCGCATTTTGGAAAAACTCAAGATTCCCGCCCCTCAGGTGCTGGAGCATAAGATACCCTGAGTCAGGCTTTGGGCGAGACAGCGCGCAACCAGAAAGCTTACTGGCTTAAACGGGTGTCCTTATATGTCGGGCATAAAAAATACCCGCCTTTCGGCGGGATATTTTTTAAAGATTTAAACGGCAACGCCGGTGCTATTTGATGATTTCGCCGTACAGCTCGCCGCCGCCACAGGCGTTGGACTCGTCGGTATCGATATGCATCGCGGTGGCGAAAGAGCTGCTGACCCGAACCACCACGTCGTAGAACACGGTGGTGCGCTCCGGAGTTTCAATTTTCACGCCCACGATATCCTTATCCTTGAGCCCCAACTCGGCCGCTTCCTCGGGGGTGGTGTGAATGTGGCGCTTGGCTGCAATCAGGCCCTCTTTCAGCTCCACCTGTCCGGCGGGTCCCTTCAGGGTAAGGGGTGCGGAACCGGCCAGGTCGCCCGACTCCCGGATGGGAACCGTCACGCCGATGGTACGGGCATCGGTGAGGGAAATTTCCGCCTGGGTGGCGCTGCGAACGGGACCCAGAACCGAAACCCCCGTCAAGGTCCGCTTGGGCCCCACAATGTCCACCCGTTCCTCACAGGCGAACTGTCCGGGCTGGCTCAAATCCTTTTTCTTGTGAAGAACCGCCCCCGGCCCAAAAAGAGTCTCCAGGTCCTGCTGGGTCAGATGTACGTGGCGTGCCGAAGTTTCGACTAAAATTTTTTTACTCATCTTGTGTGTCTCCTGTCCCTTTTAAAATTGAAAGCTGTATGAATTCACCCATTATTTTAACGCAAAGAAGGCTAAAATGCAAATTTTTGCGCCTATACGAAGTATAGTTTTTTCGGTATAATAGGATAAGCAATTATTATGCAGATTTTTGTTAATTTTAGAATATTTTTGTCGCATTTTAATAAATATTGAGGAAACCGCATGCAAAACTTGGAACAAATCAAAGAGCAGGTGCTATCCTGCGCCGCCTGCAAGCTGGCCGCCACCCGCACCAACCCGGTGTTTGGCGCAGGAGACGTCAACGCCCGCATCCTGTTTGTGGGAGAAGGCCCCGGCGAGCAGGAAGACTTAAGCGGCGAGCCCTTTGTGGGGCGGGCCGGCAAACTTTTGGACAAAATGCTGGACGCCGTAGGGCTTTCCCGCAACGAAAACGTATTTATTACGAACATTGTCAAGTGCCGCCCCCCGGGCAACCGGGACCCTCAGCCCGACGAGGTGAGCGCTTGTATCGGATATTTAAAGCGGCAAATCGAGTTGATCAATCCGGAGTATATCGTCTGCCTGGGCCGGGTCGCCGCCCACTGCCTCATCGACCCCGATTTTCGGGTAACCAAGCAGCACGGACAATTTATTGAAAAAGACGGCATTTTATACATGGGAACCTTCCACCCCGCGGCTTTGCTGCGCAACCCCGCCCAAAAAGTGGACGCGCTGGACGATTTATGCAAGCTGCGGGACCGACTTCAAGATAATAACACCACTCTCTAAGCGCTTCTACGATGGTTGCAACGGCATCACGGTATAGCAACTGCTGATTTGGTAGCAGTTATTATAGCATAGTATCGAGGAGGATCACGCATGAGAAAAAGAAACGTTCTGGTTGCTCAATCGGGAGGTCCCACCGCCGCCATCAACGCCACTCTGGCCGGCGTGGTTGAACAGGCAGTCATTTCCGGCAAAGTAGGCAAGGTATACGGTGCCAAATACGGAATCAAAGGCGTGTTGGCAGACGACCTCATCGATATCAGCGAAATTTTACAGGAAACCCATGCCATGCTCCGCCTGATCCATACCCCGTCCTCCGCTTTAGGCTCCTGCCGCCATAAACTCAAGAGCGCCGAAGATGACCCCGACACTTACAAAACCATTTTTGATACCTTTGCACGCTACGACATCGGGTACTTTGTATACATCGGCGGCAACGACTCCATGGATACCGTTCACAAGCTCAGCGAATATGCCATCAAGCAAGGCATCGACGTCGCCATCATGGGAGCCCCCAAAACCATCGATAACGACCTTTACGGCATGGACCACTCCCCCGGCTTTGGTTCCGCCGCCCGGTACATAGCCACCACCTTTGCGGAAATCTGGTGCGACGCCAAAGTTTACGACACCCCCGCCGTCACCATTGTGGAAACCATGGGCCGTCATGTGGGATGGCTCTGCGCCTCCTCGGCCTTGGCCCGCAAAGTGGGAGCTGCTCCTCAGCTCATCTATCTGCCCGAAGTCCCCTTTGACGACAATAAATTCCTGGAAGATGTGGAGGAACAGCTTTCCCTGTCCCCCTCCCTTGTGATTGCCATTTCGGAAGGCATTCGCCGGGCCGACGGCAAATTTGTCAACGAAGACGCCGGCAACGCCAAAGTGGACGCCTTCGGCCACAAGCACATGGGCGGAGCTTGCCGCGTGCTGGAAAATCTCATCAACAACCACATGGAGTGCAAGGTTCGCTGCATCGACTTCTCCCTCATGCAGCGGTGCGCCGCCCACCTAGCCTCCCCGGTGGATTTGGCGGAAGCCAAAGCTTTGGGCGCCATGAGCCTTGCCCGGGCTTTGGAAGGCGTTTCCGGCGAAGTCAGCGTTTTGACCCGCGTTTCGGATAACCCTTACCGGGTGGAGTACTCCACCGTTCACGCCACCACCATCGCCAACCGGGAAAAGGCCATTCCCCGCGAATGGATTAACGCCCGGGGCAACTTTGTCACCGAAGATTTGATTCGCTATGTGGAGCCCCTCCTCGGCGTACCTTTCACCAGGGAAAGCTGCTCCGACCATCTCTGCCTGTACTAAGCGTCAAAATGCAAAAGAGCTCCCCGTCCGTTTGGATGGGGAGCTCTTTTGCATAAATCGAGGCGGGCTGCCGTTTGGCAGCCCGCCAATGGCGCGGAAATTCCAGCCGGAATCCTCGTGGCCTCAAAAATATTCGTTACAGAGTAATCTTGAGAATTTTATACTTGACCGTGCTGCCGCTGGGGACAGTCACCGTTACCTCGTCGCCGACTTTATGTCCAATCAGCGCCTTGCCCACGGGGGACTCAGCAGTGATAGTATCCATATCGGCATGATCGTATTCCAGGGAACTGGTAATGCGGTAGGTAGTTTCTTCGTCAAACTCGATGTCCAGGATCGTAACGGCTGTCCCGATGGACACCACGTCGGTAGAAATGTTATCTTTCTCAATAAGCCGCGCTTTTTTCAGCTGCTCTTCCAGGGTTGCGATTTTGGCCTCCACCAGCGCTTGCTCGTTTTTTGCTTCATCATACTCGCTGTTTTCGGAAAGGTCGCCAAAGCCGCGGGCCACACGGATCTTCTCGCTGATTTCCTTGCGCCGAACTGTTTTCAGTTCCTCAAGTTCAGCCTTGAGCTGCTGGTAACCCTCGGGAGTAATCAGTATTTCACCTGCCACCGGACACCCTCCTTTCTATCAAGCAATAAGGCGGCTAGGCGGGACAACCCCGCGACGCCGCCGGATGACCTTTGATACTGCTGAAAACTCACTTTCATACAGCAAATGCGGCCAAAGGCCGCAACAGCAAAGCCCAACAGGGCCCCGCTCAATACTCCTAATTATAGTCAAAGTGCATCCCTCTGTCAAGCTCAAAAATAAAAATCTTGTTGGTTTTCTCATATAATTTTTAACAATAATAATAGGTGGAAAGCCCGGCTTCCCGCAGCAAAATATGCTTGGCCTCCTCCAACAACGACTCCTTTCCGTTGATAAGCAGCCGCCCCAGGCGCAGGTCGGGCAGCCAGTAACCGTAACTGTGATAGACGGCTCCCGCAAAGGCGTGAAAATCGCTTCCCCGGGGCAGCTGGGCCATCTGAAAGGAGGACGCCGACACCCTCGGGGAGGAAAACACATTGCAGCCCTGAAAATCGGCAAAAACTCCTCCCGCAAGGACGGGACAGGCGGGAAGCAAGGGCAGAGGCCGGGTGACGTCGCCGGGGCAAAGGAGCAGGACGCAATCGGAAAAGTCGGTAAACTCCTCCCCCAACAGCACCGGAGCCCCCAGTTCCCTCATAGCCAGGTCTGCCGCTCTCCGGTAGGCATCCACGTTTTGGGTCACCACCCGGGCCGAGGTGTAGTGGTGCAGCAAAAAATACAGATTTCCCGCCAGTTCCCCTTGCGGGTCGTACACCCCCAATCTTCGGCGGTAGAGCGGCATGCGGCTGTCGCCGACCAACTCGCAGGCGCACTGGAGCAGCACCCTGCGCTCAAACTCGGCAAAGACGGGGGGCGCAAAGCCCAGATGTGCCGGCGGCTGGTACCCAGCGGGAGTGAGCAGGTATTGGGTCAGGGGTAGAACCAGCCTCGCCACCGCCTCCCAGTCGGGTCGGCCCCTTCGGTTGACCTGGGCTTCCAGACGCAAATATTCCGCTCCCAAAGCCCGGGCAGAATACAGCTCCGTCCGGGTGGAAGTGGGAAACAGCAGCCTCTTAATGCCTTGGGATGTGTGTGGAATTAATTCTAAGCAAGCAAACAACCCTGCAAGCCTCCGCCATCGTGCCAGAAAAATGTGGGCGCAGCATGGAAAAGGTCCTGCGCATATTTCAAATGTATGCGCTCTTTCCGGCGATTAGACTTTGTTCCGGACAGAAAAAGCCGCCCTTTCCTTCCACGGACAGGGCGGCTTTTTGACGCCTGTATTTAGTTGGATAGTTCCTCCACAGGGTGGGGAATTTGCTCGGCGTCGCTTGCCTCCGAAACCGGCTGGCTTTGCTCCTGCAGCACCTCGATGTTGCGGTGCATGGCCACCGCCACTTCCATAGCCTTTTTGAGCTGCGAATCCAGTTCCTCGCCCAAGCCCTTCCACGGGGTGTCCATGGCCACTTCGTAATCGGGGCGGACTCCCACGCCGTTAAAGGTCTCTCCTCTGGGAGTGACCAACGTGGCGGTGGTAATCTCGATGGCGGAACCGTCGGAGAGGCGAATGAGGGTCTGCATGACGCCCTTGCCGGTGGAGGTGGTTCCCACCACCCGGGCTTTGCCGTAATCCTTCAGAGTCTGGGCAAAGACCTCGGCGCTGCTGGCGGTACCGGAATTGATCAGCACCACCATCGGCAGGTCGATTTCCGTTGCGTCGGAGGTGGCCAGCACGTTGATGTTGCCCTCCCGGTCCATGGAGCTGACAATGGGGCCGGCGGGCAGCAGCCGGTCCAAAATCCGGGTGGCGGCGGAAAGCAGCCCGCCCTTGTTGTCCCGCAGGTCAAAAATAAGGGACTGGGCGCCCTGATTGATCAGCTTATCCACTTCCCGCTTAAACTGGTCGGAAGTGTTGGCGTTGAACTCGGTGATAATCAGATACCCCACCATGGAATCCCCCAGCATGCGGGAGGTGACGCTTGGCACCACCACCACGCGCCGGGTCAGTTCCTCGGTGCGGTCCACATTGTCGGAGCGGATGGTGAGGGTGATGCGGGTTCCCTGCTCCCCCTGGACGGAGTCCTTCATCTTGGCGCTGTTTTCCGGGGTTAAGTCCACGTCGTCAATTTTGATAATCTGGTCCCCCGGCTTGATACCCACCGCCGCCGCCGGAGAATCGGGGTACACTTCCTCCACCACCAGGTATCCGTCGGGGCCAACCCGGAGCACCGCTCCGATATCCGCCACCGTGTTTTCCTGGGAGCGGAGGATTTTCTCATAGGTTTTGGCGTCGTAATAGGTGGCGTACTGGTCGCCAATGCCCGCCAAATAGCCTCTGGCCACACTGTCCAGCAGCTGGGTTTCGTCGATGGTGCCGTAGTAGTTGGCCCGCACCTCCCGGTCAATTTCGGCATATTTGGCCTGCGCGCTTTCCCTTTCCCGCAGGTCCACAATGCGGCTGTTCACCTGCCGGGTCACCGCGTCGTAGGTGATGGAAAAGGTGATGGCTGCCACCAAAAACATCATGGCGATGGCTGCGCCCAAAGATACTTTTTTATTCATAAGGGTTTGTCCTTTCCGGAAATAGGCAATCGATTCCAGTATCTGGATGTTTTCCAGAAAATATGCGCCAACCGGGGAAAAAGGGGCTCCCCGGTTGGTAAGGTACTTCTATGATGGGCTAATTGGCGCTTCCAATAACATAGGGTTTGGGGTTGGTGTGGTTGCCGTTGATGCGGACTTCGAAATGTAGATGGGGTCCGGTGGACCACCCGGTGGAGCCGACGTTGGCGATAGGTTGACCTCTTTCCACCTCATCTCCCAAACTGACGATAATGTTGGAAAGGTGGGCATACAGGGTGGAGATTCCGCCGCCGTGGTCCAGAATTAAGTAGATGCCGTAACCCCTGCCGGGCGTGTAGCTCCAGTTGACGTACTTGACGGTGCCGGCGTTGGCCGCCACCACCGTTGCCCCGTAGATGGAGCCGTTGTTGCCGGCAATGTCCATGCCGGTGTGGAAGTCGCTGCCATTAAAGCGGTAACCGTACTCGGAAGAAATACGGTAGAATCCGGGCACCGGCCACGCCATCTCGCCGCCGACGTAAGGGTTCTTGGACCACTCGATCTTGGCGTACAGGTCGTCGATTTCCTTCCGCATGGCGGCCAGCATGGCCTTGTTATTTTCCAGGTCGGCGTAGTATTCCTGCTCCAGTTGGTCCAGAGAGTAAATCTGCAAATCCACCGCCTTTAGCTGCCCCGAAAGGAGTTGCTGTTTTTCTTCGCTTTGGGCCTTGTCGCTTTCCAACTGTGCCAGGCGCTCCGCCAATTCGGCCTTGGCCTGCTCCAGCTCCTGCCGCTGGGCCGTCAGGTTAGCCACCAGCTTGCGGTCGTGTTCCGCCACTCTGGCCATGGAGTCGG
Source organism: Bacillota bacterium (assembly GCA_029550985.1). Lineage (GTDB taxonomy): Bacteria > Bacillota > Clostridia > Oscillospirales > Ruminococcaceae > WRAV01. The sequence goes on along the minus strand of JAKPGH010000165.1, from coordinate 44 downwards.
TGTTGGTCAGGAAGGTGGTAAAGCTGTCCGCGCCCAGCAGAAGC
>JAKPGH010000147.1 GCA_029550985.1 Bacillota bacterium | reverse complement strand
AGGATTGTCCAAGGTATACCTGCATGTCATCCTAGACGGCCGCAGCACCGAACCGGGCAGTGCTCCTGCATTGTTGGAAGAATTGGATGCTCAGTTGGCGGAAATCGGTATCGGCACCATTGTGGACTGTGTGGGCCGGGGAATCGCACTGGACCGGGATGGAAACTACCAGAAAATTCAACAGGCCTACGAAGGTATGGTATTGGGGAAAGGAAAGCGATACCGCTAAACATTGTTGTTTAGCCTCTGGCCTCATTTTTCCCGCAAAACCGCTCGGTTGCGGCTGCGGTTTCATCAAAGGGTTCCCAGCAATATTTTGTCAGGGGAGAGTTTTTCATGAACAACACCGTTCACACCATTTTCTTTGATGTTGGAGCCACTTTGCGGGTAGTGGTAGAGGATCCAGCATTCTCCGAACAGGCGGAAAGCAGAATCATGGAGTTGGCAGGCGCTACCTGCTCCCGTCAGGAATTTTTTGAGGAATTGGAGCGGAACTGGAATGCCTATCGCAAAAACGCCAAAACAACGTTGCTGGACGTTTCGGAAATGGAGCTGTGGACCCAGTGGCTGCTCCCTCAGTATCCGCATCAAATCATTGCCGAGCGCAGCGCCTTGCTGACGAAACTCTGGCGAGATCGGGACGGGCGTCGAGTGCCTCGCCCCGGCGTGAAGGATACCATCGTGGAGCTCCATCACAGGGGTTATCGGTTAGGAATTATTGCCAATACCATTACGGAGCACGAAATTCCCAACTGGCTATTAGCGAGCGGTCTTTCCCAGTACATTACCACCACCATTCTTTCGTCCAAGGTGAGGCTTCGCAAGCCGGACCCCAATATTTATTGGCTGGCAGCCCGAGCCATTGGCTCTCAGCCTGCCCAATGCGCATATATCGGGGACAACCCCAATCGGGATGTTGATGGAACGTTTGCCGCAGGATTTGGTATGATGATTCGAATTGAGGACTTGAACAACCCCTCTCAGGAAAAGCCCAGCCAAAACTACCAGCCTCATCATATCATTCATGAAATTCCTCAGTTGCTGGACATTTTCCCCTCTCTGCAATAGAAAAAGGCATGGATAGCATCTTATCCATGCCCTTTTCTCCCTTATTTTTGGAGGAACAACTTCGTTCTGTGTGCGTGATTGGCATACAATGGAAACGAAAAACCCGCTCCTTACCCTGCTGCCGATGAAAAAGGCGGCCCCGTCAGGACCGCCTTGGTGGCCATTTCAGAACAAAAGGGAAGCTATTCCGCTGCCCAGCTTTCCAGATAGGCTTTTTGCGCAGGAGTCAGAGTGTCGATATCGCAACCTTCAAACCGCAGTTTTCGCAGGGCCACATCCTCGTCCACTTCCCGCGGGACTTGATTGATGAGTTGGGAGACGCCCCGCTCCACCAGCCAGCGGGCGGAAAGGGCCTGAATGGAAAAGCTCATATCCATAATTTCGGCGGGGTGGCCGTCGCCGGACGCCAGATTCACCAGCCGACCCTCAGCCAGAACCGACAGCCAACGGCCGTTGGGAAGGCGGTATCCCATAATGTTGTGCCGCTGCTCTTTTATTTCCACCGCCATTTCCCGCAACCCCGCCACGTCCACTTCCACGTCGAAGTGTCCTGCGTTGCAGAGAATGGCGCCGTCCTTCATCCGCTCAAAGTGGGGCTTGGTGATGACGTCCCGGCAGCCGGTAACGGTGACAAAGAAATCGCCGTATTTGGACGCCTTTAGCATCGGCATCACTTCAAAGCCGTCCATAATGGCTTCGATGGCCTTGATGGGGTCGACTTCGGTGACGATGACCTTGGCTCCCAGCCCTTTGGCCCGCATGGCAACCCCTTTGCCGCACCAGCCGTAGCCGCAGACTACCACCGTTTTGCCGGCCACAATCAGGTTGGTGGTGCGGTTGATGCCGTCCCA
>JAKPGH010000129.1 GCA_029550985.1 Bacillota bacterium | reverse complement strand
GCATCGTGTATCCTCTGCATTCATCATCGGGAAAACAGTTCAGCACTTTGCGAGCTATCCGGCAGCCCTGTCTGCTATAGGCCAAAACCGTAATCTTCATAGGCATGCCTCGCGGTACCCGGTGGAAAAACCAGGATGGTACAGCAGGGAGCGGGAATAACTATCTCCCAAGCAATTGCCCACCACAATCAAACAAGTCTTGGTCAAACCATTTTCCATCACCGTTTGGTACAGCGTTTCCACCGTGCAGCGGTAAATTTTCTCATCCGGCCAAGTGGCCTTATAGACCACCGCCACGGGTGTATCGCCGGGGTAGCCTCCAGCCAACAAATCTTCCTGCAATGGTTCGGTCAGAGCAGTGCTAAGGAACAACACCATGGTGGCCTGGTGCGCCGCCAGTGCCAGAACGGATTCCCGCTCGGGCACGGGTGTTCGGCCGGAAGCACGGGTGATAATCACCGTCTGGCTGACATCGGGTAGGGTGTACTCTGCTTTCAACGACGCCGCCGCCCCGCAGAAGGAGCTGACGCCCGGGCAGACGTCGTATGCAATTCCCAACTTTTCCAGCGCGTCAAATTGCTCTCTGACCGCGCCGAAAATGCTGGAATCTCCCGTATGCAGTCGGACGGTGACCTTTCCGGCTTTTTCCGCCGCCACGATCACTTCCATCACCTGCTCCAGCGTCATTTTGGAGCTGTCGTGGATTTCGCACCCTGCTTTGATGTAAGAGAGAAGCTCCGGATTGACCAGGGATCCCGCATAAATTACCACATCCGCTTGGCTCAGCAGGCGAGCGCCTCTCACCGTAATTAAGTCCGCCGCGCCGCAGCCTGCCCCGACAAAGTGCACCATATTCTATTCCTCCATCACCTGTTTCAAAAGGGCTTTGGCATTGTTTGTTTCGCTTAGCAATCCATACACTTTGGAAAACAACATCGCCCCGGTTTCCACTTTGCCTGAGACCCGATCATTCATCATCCAGGCAATGCGATAAGTCAGCCGCTCCAGGGTTACCTCGCAAAGCCGATGCTCGTATAAAATCCGCAGTGCATCATCGCAGGTGGCACATTCCAGTATTTTAGCAATCTGTAAAGGGGCAAGACCCGCGGCGCCTGCGTAGGCCGCCAGAATTTCCATGCGGCAATCTCCGTATTTGGAGTGGGTGTTGAACATACCCCCAGCTAATTTGACCAGCTTCCCAATATGGCCAATGAGCAATACTCCTTGAAAGCCAAGCTCTTTGCATAGGTCCAGGGCATCTCCAATAAAGTTGGAAGTGAGTACCGCCGTGTTCGGGGCAATGCCGATGGTTTGACCAATAAAATCGGCTCCGTAGTTTCCAGGAGTCAGCAAAACATATTCGGCGCCCATGGCTTTGCGCTGAGCAAGTTCCACCCGAATGGTGTCGATTAGCGCCTGGTCGCTCATGGGCTCCACAATGCCGGTGGTGCCCAGTATGGAGATGCCGCCTACAATTCCAAGCCTTGGGTTAAAGGTTTGGTTTGCCAACCGCTGGCCGTCCGGCACCGAAATCATCACCGACAGGCCCCCGCTATAGTCCGCTAAACGGCAGACTTCTTCCAGGTTTTCCCGAATCATCTGCCGGGGAACCGAGTTGATGGCGGCTTCCCCCACCGGCTGTTCCAGGCCCTGTTTGGTCACCCGCCCCACGCCTGGCCCGCCATCAATGACGATGCCGGGCGCATCGGAGCGGGACACCGAGGCGTAGATGAGCGTGCCGTCGGTGACGTCGGGGTCGTCTCCGCTGTCTTTTAGCACAGCGCAAGACACCCGATTCTCCTCCACCTTGATATCCACCACCGGAAGGTTCAGGGCGATGCCCTTGGGTGTTTGCAGTGAAATCTGCTCTTTTCGCGTTCCGGTCAGCAGCATCCAGGCCGCCGCTTTGGCGGCCGCCGCTGCGCAGGAGCCGGTGGTATAACCTAATCGAAGACGCTTTCCGCCTTTTATGATGTAAGCTTCCATAGATTACCCCATGATTTGATAGAGCATAGCGTTGCAGATGGCCGCCGCCACATTGCTGCCGCCCTTGCGCCCCTTGGCCACAATATAGGGGGCACCGGATTCCATGATAAGCTCCTTGCTTTCCACCACATTGACGAAACCGACCGGAACGCCAATGACCAGCGCCGGCTGCAGGACACCGGAGATTATCATGTGGTGAAGGGCAATCAGGGCGGTAGGCGCGTTGCCGATGGCAAAAATGCAGGGCTTTGGGAGATGTGCCGCCCGTTCCATGGAGACGACGGCCCGCGTGATGCCCCGCCGTTTTGCTTCCGCCGCCACGTCAGAATCAGACATGAAACAGTGCACGGTACCGCCCAGCCTGCTCAACATCCTTTGATTGATGCCCGCCTTCGCCATCTGCGTATCGGTGACGATATCGCAGCCATGGCGGAGAGCTTCCATTCCTTTTGCCACCGCGTGCTCCGAGAAACACAGAATATCCGCATACTCCAAGTCGGCGGTGGTGTGGATGGCCCGCTTGATGACCGGCTCCTGCTCCGGGTCCAACGTTTTATCCCCCAGCAGCTCGGTGATGATTTCAAAGCTGCGTTTTTCAATCTCCATCGGGTGGATATATTCCATCGTGACGCTGCTTCTCCTTTCGGCAGGCTTGATAAAAGTTTAGGGCAAAATCGGGATTGGCGTAAAAGTGAAGGTGAGGGTATCCGGCGTACAGAGTCTTCGTGGCGACGACACAGCTCCAGCTTTTGCCGGAGGGCTTTACCGCCGTAAAGGCATCCCCCGGATGCTCACAATCCCAGTAATGAAACTCGTGTGCCGGAATTTCTTCGCCGGCCTTACAGAGCATATTGTCGGCCTTGGCTTGTAAGCGAATGTAGCCAAATCTTCTGGATTTTCCCGTATCAAAACACCTGCCAGGCAAGTGGCCGACCATTGGGTGCTCGCCGATAAACTCCGTCAGGTACATAAAGCCGCCACATTCCGCAATACAGGGAAGCCCATGCTCCAGCGCTTTTTTCACCGATGCCCGCATGGATGCATTTTCGCCGAGCTGCCTTGCGTAAAGCTCGGGATATCCGCCGCCGAGATATAACCCGTGAATGTTGGGCGGAAGTCGTGTATCCGTCAACGGACTAAACGGGATCAGTTCAGCCCCCATTTCGGTCAGAGCATCCAGATTGTCTTGATAATAGAAGCAGAAGGCATTGTCCCGGGCAACCGCAATCCGCACTTTGTCCTCAAAGAGGGGCAACTTCACCGGATGGCAGGAAACCTGCGGTGCCTGATTTGCTAAATCCCAAAGGCTGTCCAAATCGATGGTCTGTTCCGCATGCTCTGCGAGGATTTGCAGCTTTTCCCGCAAATTTTTCACCTCCGCTGCCGTCACCAACCCCAAATGCCGGCTTTCCAGCGAACATTCCGGAAGGGGCGGCAGATAGCCCAGCGGCCAAACCGTTCCATCAAACCGGCGACCTATCTCCGCCGCCAAAATGGCATAGGTGGCGGCGGAGCATTGATTGAGAATGACGCCGCAGATTTGATGCTCGGGGCAAAAACCTAGAAACCCCTGTATGGCAGCAAGAATCGACAGGGACGCGCCACTGGCGCCAACTACCAGGACGACAGGGCTTTGGGTGACCTGCGCAATCTCATAGGTGCTGGCTTTGGTCGTCAGCCCAACGCCATCGTAGAACCCCATGACGCCTTCTATCAAGTTAATGTCGCAACCGATACCGTTTTTGCAAAGCAGGTATTTGAGGGTATTTTCCTCAAAAAAGAACAGGTCAAGGTTGGTGCTTTTGGCTCCGATGATGCTGCTGTGAAACATGGGGTCGATATAGTCGGGGCCGCATTTGAAGGCGCCGACCTTCCTCTGGCGGTTGACCAACGCTTGCAGAACGGCGCAGAAAACCGTTGTTTTTCCGCAACCGCTGTGGGTGCCAGCAAGAACTACCCGGGGAACCGTCTGTTTCATATCCGCGCCTCCTTTAGCTTCCGCCGCGGTGGATGGGAATTGCTTTTTCCTGGGCCAACTGCAGCAATTTGGCGTTTTGGCGGTTTAGGGTTCCCACCGGCGTCCCCGCGTCGATGACCTGTTCACACTGGAGCAGAAGGGCAGCCGCCTCTTCGAAATGCCGTTCCGTCATGGCTTCAAAAGCGGGGGACACCACCACGTGGTCACTGAGTTCCCGCGCCACCTGGCAGTCCACGTCGTTGGCAAACAAGATGCCCGTGGCAAAGGGTATTTCCTTCTTTTGCAGCGCTCTATAACAGGCAATACCGTACCCGCCGCCCGCCACCACAAACACTTTGGGTGCTCCCCGGGGCTTGGTCAGCTCCACGCTGCCAAACAGCAGGTTGTACGAGCCGTTTTGAATATCATAGAGCTGCTCAATGGTGCAGTTCTTTAAAATTTCTTCCGGAGGGCCGTAGGCGGCGATGGTTTCCCCCTTGACGCAGAGAAGATAATCGGAAATTTTCATCGCAAGGTCAATTTCATGGAGGGACATGATAACCGTGATGTTTTTCTTTTGCGCCATTTCTCGAAGAATGTCCAGCAGCTCGATTTTATGACGAATATCCAGATAGGCGGTGGGTTCGTCCAAAACGATAACCTCGGGCTCCTGACAGATGGCTCTGGCCAGCAGGATGCGCTGGCGTTGACCGTCGGACAGAGTGGAAAAATCCTGCTCGGCTAAATCCAGAGCATGGACTCGCTCCAGCGCATCCCGAACCACAGCCATATCCCGCGGCGTCAGCTTGCCGAACAAATTGGTGTAGGGATAGCGCCCCATGGCCACCACATCCGCGCAGGTTGTCAGCTCCGGGCGGATGCGGTCGGTGAGCACCACCGCCACCTGTTTTGCCATCTCTTTAGGGGACCAGGAGGCGATTTCCCGCGGGCCAATGTAAACCGTTCCTCGAATCAGCGCAATCTGTCTGGTGAGAGTTTTGAGAATGGTGGTCTTGCCCGCTCCGTTTGGCCCAATCAGGGTGAGGATTTTACCTTTTTCCAGCTGAATGTTGATGTCGTGAATCAGGATGTTGCCGTCGTAGCCGACAGCCAAATGCTCCGTTCTCACATAATCCTTCATATCAATGCTCCAGAGTCCGGCGGCGTTTTACCATCATGTAGATGACGACAGGCGCGCCAAAAACCGAAGTGACGGTGCCGATGGCCAGCTCGGTCGGCGCAAAAACAGTCCTGGCAATCAAATCGCAAAACGTGCAGAAGACGGCGCCACAGAGGAATGCTGCCGGAATCACAAAGGCTGGCTTGGATGACTTTAACAGCGTTCGCGTCATATGAGGGACGGCGATGCCCACAAAGGATACTGGCCCGGCAAGAGCCGTGACGCAGGAGGAAAACAGGCTGGAAAGCAGAATCAACACAACTCGAAAGGGCTTTATCCGAAGTCCCAGGCTCAACGCATACCCTTCGCCCAAAGCATAGGCTGCAATGGGCTTGGAGAGAAGAAGTGCGCCAACCATACCCGGTATACACAAAAGCGCCGCCGTCTTGACATGTTCCCAGTTGGCTCCGGAAAAGGTGCCCATCGACCAGTTGGTTAAGTTGACCACATCGTGGTCGTCGGCAAAGGTGACGCAGAAGTCGGTCACGGCTCCGCAGATATAGCCGACCATAATGCCGACTACCAACAGCATGGACATATTCCGCACTTTTTGCGCAAACAGGAGGACGACGGCCGTAATGAGCAAGGAACCAATAAATGCCGCTGCAATCAGGGTGAAGGAACTGATATGTTCCATGCGCCGGGCCAGAAAAATCAGTGTGATTCCCACAATCATTTTTGCGCCGGAGGAAATGCCCAGCACAAAGGGACCGGCGATGGGATTGCGAAAAAACACCTGCAGCAAATAGCCGGAAACCGATAAGGCGCCGCCCAGAATAGCCGCCAACAGCATGCGCGGGATTCGGATACGGAACAGAATTTGACTTTCGGTAGAGCTTGTTATAACGGCTCCCAGTTCCTGTGCGAATCCGCCCTTCGTCACCGCGTTGGCAATGCCGTATCGGATGCCATCCCAAAGGATGCGGAACACATCCCCCACCGCAATGGAAACGGAGCCGATGTTGACATTCATCAGCAGTGCCACCAGCAACATGCCGCTTAAAAAAAGCATGACAACAGCAAATCGCCCCATTTGACCAAGGGGGATGTTTTCGCTTTGTTTCGGCTCCATGCCTTGGCTGTTCTGTTTCATGGTCCGGTCGCCTTTCGTGAGATAAAATGGGGAAACTGCCGCTCCGGCAAAAGGAGCGGCAGCCGTCTACAGCAATCGGAACAGAAAAGGGACTTCATCCAATTGGTCTGCTTTCCCTGAGAATATTGTCTGGAAACTCTGAATCATTTGGCCAAGCTGGGTGGTTTCCTGATACATGTTTTTGCTAGTACACCAGACGTTGCCGTCCTTGACCGCCTTAAACTCCGCCAAAAGCTGATTTTTTGCCAATAACTCCTCTATGGTTTTAATTTCTCCGCTGATGGCGCTGTTGTAGATGATGTTATCCGCGTCCTTTGCCGTTGCGAAAAACTGTTCCATCTCGATGGTCACCGTGGAGGTTCTGGTATTGGGGTCGCCGAGATTGTCGAACACATAGCGGCCGCCGGCCAGCTCAATCATTTTGGTGACATAGTCCCCGCTTTTTCGGGCCACCACATAGCCGGAAGAACTGATGTGAAAAAACGCCACCTTTTTGCCGGAAGGCTCGGTGCTCATCACCTGATTCAGATAATCCACCTGCTGCGCAAATAACTGTTCCGCTATTTCTTCCTTGTTGAACAGAGCGCCATAGAGTTTGAGCCATTCAGTGCGTCCAAGAGGATGCGGCTCCACGCTGGACTGGTCCACAAACACCGGTATTCCCAGTTCCTCCAGTTTTTCTTGGACATCGGATGCATGTCCGATCATCAGCGATTCAATGGCCAAAGGGCAGCGATGGTCCAACAGCATTTCATAGTCCGGCTCGCTGTATTTGCCGGCGTATAACATCCTGCCTTCCTGCATGGCGCGGCGGGCGTTTTCGATGTACCATCCGTCTTCCTTGGTGCCGGAAAGCTTAATGGCGTCCAGACAGTCCAGCGCGTCAAACAGACACATGGCGGAAGTGGCCGCCAGATAAATGTTTTGCAGCGGCTGATACAGGGGAACGATGTCCTTTGCCATTCCGCCTGGGCATTGGCCGCCCTCCGGAACGACGAGAAATCGGCTGCCATCCGCCAGGGAAATCAGCTTATAGCCGCCGTAGTAGTCGACCGCAAACTGGGTGGCAAACTGCAGCTCCATGCTGCGCTCCGGCTCCCAGCCGTTGCCGGGGCCGGCCTTTTGTTCGGTGGCGCCACATCCGCAAAGGAGGAGCAGAATCATCGCAACGGCCAAGCCCGACGTGATACGCCGCTTCATACTCATGCTCCTTTGATGGTGGAACTGTCAAAACGCAGGGTGTATTCGATGAGGTGGGGTTGACTCATGGCGACGGTGGAGGCGCTGACCGCCATATCCTCATCCAGGACAATGGGAATTTCAAAGGTGGAGTTCCCTTCGGTCTGGATGGGGTTGTATCGGACGTCGTTGACAATCATGTATTCATAATAAGGGCTGCTCCACACAATGGTGGCGGTGATGGTTTCGCCGTCGATGACTATTTTTGCGGGGGATTCCACCTTTGCCCTGCCGGAGCCGCCGGATAACGTGACTTCCACCGTGTACGCGCCGTCCTTCAGCTCCTGTTTCCCGCATGCGGACAAAACCGTGAAAAGAAGCAGGAAGGAAACCAATACGGCAACAATCTTTTTCATCGCTTTATCCCACCACAATGGCCTCTGCGGGGATGGTATCGGATAGGAACACCAGGGTGCGGTCGTACCATTTTTCCTTGCGAATGCTCCAAGCGGCACAGTTCATTTCCGCATTTAATTCCTTCAGCGGTAAGGTGAAGGTGACCGCTCCGTCGCTATCCAACACGGCCGGGATATATTGGTCCTCGGAAGCCGCGGCGGCTTCGGCCCCGGTGCCGAGGAAAAGCTTGCCGTAACCGTCTCCGCTCATGGTGATGACGGCGTTCATGCTGCCGTTTTCCACCGTCAGCACACACTTTACGACTTTAAACATGGCAGAGCTGGACTTGACATTAATTTCATAAGTACCGTCTTTTATTTGAGAAGCCGCAATGGGGTCTGGAGCACTCATAGCATTCGCGGCATGAGCCACCAACAGTTCCCGCACGCCGGCATACTCGCCAAGCCCCTTCAGAACGGTTTCCACTTCAAAACCAGCGTTTTGGAACGCGGTCTTCCAGGAATCTTCCTCGCCGCCGGCCATATCGTTGGTAGCGTGGTCACCGGCCACAATCATCAAAGGCAGCAGAACCACTTTTTTGGCGCCGGAATCCTTCACCAAGGCAAGGACGTCGTCGAGGGTGGGGGCGGCTTCCACGGTGCCTACAAAGTGATTGGTGTATCCGGCATCGATCAGTTTTTGCTGCAGAGTTGCATAAACAGAGTTGGCTTCGTGGTGGGTACCGTGTCCCATCCACACGATGGCGGTGTCTTCCGCCTGGTATGAGTCGGTTTCCTTGACCAAAGACGCAATCAGAGCGTCGAAATCCGCTTCTTCGGCCAAAAGGGGCTTGCCCACTTTCAGCCGTTCAAACTGCTTGGCGTAAGGGGCGATTTCGGCAAGCATATCGTTGAACTCAAAACCCGGCATGATATGGGTGGGCTGCACAATCACTTCTTTCACGCCGTCCACCACAAGGCGCGACATTGCCTGCGTCACATTGTCAATTTCGATGCCGTCCCGGTTTTTCAGGATGTCGATGACGGTTTGTGCAGTGAAAGCCCGGCGCACTTCGTAACCGGGATTGGCAGCTTGGAGAGCTTGTTCAATGGCGCCGATGGTCTTATCCCGCGTCTCGTTGTAGCTGGTGCCAAAGCTGACCACTAGGATAACCGGCTTCTGTCCGGCGGTATTTTTGCTGGTATCAGGCGCCGGGTTGTTTTTTTGGGGCTCCGTAGAGCTTTGCGGTTGATTCTCGCCTGCGGAAGGTTTGGATTCCGCCGCCGGAGGGCTGCAGGCAACCAGCCCCAGGATAAAGCATAATGTGAGCACCAGAGAAACTGCTTTTTTGATGTTCATACCGTTCTTCCTCCATTCGGAATGTTTCTTATCCAGGATGTAAATCCTTTTCCACACGTTTGGGTTTTGAGCTCCCGGATGAAGGAAGATATGATGGAAAAAACGAAAGGCTGCGGCAGTCAGTTTTGACTGCCGCAGCCGATTTTCTGCGACACAATGTGCGCCTATTCCTCCATACTCGGGAGTTCATAAGCAAGCATTTAAGCAGGTCTCCTGACTCGCGCATCAACGGCTTGGACACCAGCCTTCTCGGGAAAATTCCCAATGGCCGACTTTCGTCACGTGCACAGCCTCCGCGCATACAGTGGCGGTACCGTCCCGGTTCCTTACGGGTTCTCTATTCTCCATCGAATCCCAAGCGGAAACGATGGCACTTAAATGCGTATTTGCTATCATTATACTCCAAATCATGGAATTGTCAATGCTGATTTCAAGGTGTCAGGTATTCAAACAACACCACACCAAGCATCACAAAAAGGAGAGGTAATTTTCCATTTTCGAAGGAGGGGACTCCTAAAAAAATACATTGACATTGTTCGATTTGAGAGCATATAATAAGTCATATCGAAGTTTATAGATTTGAGGTGATAGTTTGGAATGGTATCAAGCGTATGCCGCAGTGTTTAAAGCCTTAGGGGATCCCAAAAGAGCAATGATTGTGGATATGTTATCCTGCGGCGAATTATGCGCCTGCAAGATACTGGAAAGCTTTCATATGTCCCAATCCACTTTGTCCCATCACATGAAGATACTGTGCGAATGCGGGCTGGTCAACGCCAGGAACGAAGGCAAATGGACCTATTATTCTTTAAACGAGGAAACAGTCAATAAATTAAAGCAGTTTCTCTGTACCATAACCTCTGATAAAGAAAACTGCATCTGCAAAACACTGGGAAATTGCTGCGAGGGATGTGATGACCATGAATAAGGCGCAGACCGGAGGGATCGGATTTTTTGAAAAGTATTTGTCCGTCTGGGTTGTCCTTTGCATGGCTGCAGGCATTCTGATTGGCAAGTTCCTTCCCGGCGTACCGGCGTTTCTCAATCAATTTGAATACGCCAACATATCCATCCCGGTTGCAATCCTGATTTGGGTAATGATTTATCCCATGATGATGAAGGTGGATTTTCAAAGCGTCAAGAATGTTGGGAAAAACCCAAAAGGACTATTTGTTACATGGATAACCAACTGGCTGATTAAGCCATTTACCATGTACGGCATCGCGTCGTTGTTTTTCTTCGTTGTGTTTAAGAAGTGGATTGCACCTGAGCTTGGCACCGCTTATCTGGCGGGTGCGGTGCTGTTAGGGGCGGCTCCCTGTACGGCTATGGTGTTCGTTTGGAGTGCCCTTACCAATGGCAATCCCGCCTACACAGTGGTTCAGGTGGCGACGAACGATCTGATTATCCTGGTTGCTTTCGTGCCAATAGTAAAGTTTTTGCTTGGTGTTTCAAACGTGGCTGTCCCTTGGGATACGCTCATTTTGTCCGTCATACTGTTTGTGGTGATTCCGCTTTCCGGCGGCGTCCTTACGCGGATGACGGTAGTAAAGCGCAAAGGCCTTGCTTATTTTGAGGACGTTTTTCTCGGCAAATTCAGCAACGTAACCAGTATCGGACTGTTATTGACGCTTGTGATGATATTCTCCTTCCAAGGCGACGTCATCGTCGGCAATCCACTACATATTCTGCTGATTGCCGTGCCTTTGATTTTGCAAACTTTTCTTATTTTCCTGATTGCATATACCGCAAGCAGATGGCTTAAGCTGCCCCACGAAGTTGCGGCTCCTGCCGGGATGATAGGGGCTTCCAATTTCTTTGAACTGGCGGTGGCGGTGGCCATTGCGCTGTTCGGGACGACTTCACCCGCAGCGCTTGCCACGATAGTCGGCGTACTGACCGAGGTGCCGGTAATGCTCATCCTTGTGCGAATCGCAAATAAGACAAAAGGGTGGTTTCCACATGAGGTATCCGATTAGGGCGATGACAAGAGAGGATTGGAAACGCGTGAGTGAAATATACCAGCAGGTATGGATACGAATCATGCGACCTTTCAAACGCAGTGTCCCAGCTATGAGGAGTTCGACCAATCTCATTTGATCATTTGCCGGTTTGTGATAACGGACAACAATTTCGTGATACAGCCTTGTCGCCTGTTTCAAGCCGGTGCGTTTACAGCGGCGTGGCGAAAGTGGGTATTTATATCGACCTTTCTTACGCCGGTAAGGGCGTTGGGACGCAACTGCTCACCCGCCTGATCGAACAGTCTGAAAAAGAGGGTATTTGGACGTTACAGTCGGGTATTCTGCAAGACAATATTGCAAGCATTCGTCTGCACGAAAAATGCGGTTTCCGCATGGTGGGTTACCGGGAACGAATTGGTGAAGGCCGCTTTGAAAGATGGCGCAACACCGTGTTAATGGAAAGAAGAAGTCAATTGCCCCAATACCATTGAGAGGAGTATGATGATGAATCGCATGAAAATTTTTGAGCCGGCCATGTGCTGCCCGACAGGAGTTTGCGGAGTGAGTGTCGACCCTGAGTTGCTTCGCATATCCACAGTGCTGAACACTTTGAAAAACAACGGTATCACGGTCGAACGCTATAATTTAAACAGCGCGCCCATGGAGTTTATCAAAAACCAGGTGGTGAATGAGTACATCAATTCTCATGGCCCTGAGGGGTTGCCCGTAGTCGTGGTGGATGACAAAATTGTGATTGCCGGACGGTATCCAACCAACGAAGAATTTGTAAAACTGCTTCATCTTCCGGAGCATATTTTGACCCAGCAGAAAAAGCAAGGCAATTGTTGTTGCGGTGGTGGATGCTGTTAAGGTACCTTCAACCTGAAAAGGTGGAATGGCAAAACGCCGTATTAATCTGGAGGAAAACTCAATGAAAAACAGGCGTAAAGTATTGATTGAATATTTATATTTAGACCTGCAGACGTGTGACCGCTGTGTGGGGACCGATAAAGTGTTAAGCGAGGTTCTGGAGGTTCTGGAGCCTGCCCTGCAACTGGCGGGATATGAAGTCGAAAGCCGTAAAGTAGAAATGTCCACGCCGGAAATCGCGGCTGCATATCGGTTTTTATCTTCACCGACCATTCGTGTGAACGGCAGGGACATTTGCTTGTCGGTGGAGGAAAACGATTGTGGATGTTGCAGTGAAATAGCCGGCTCCCGTGTGGAATGCCGCGTGTTCCGATACGAGGACCAGATTTATGAAGTCCCG